>VBJX01000120.1:8676-21698 GCA_005879775.1 Chloroflexota bacterium | reverse complement strand
GCAGCGCCGGGCGGATCAGGATCAGGATGCCCACGACCAGCGCGAGCAACGACGCCCAGAAGAACCACTGACGACTGACTTCAAAGGTGATGTCTGGCATTGAGGTTTCCTCCAGCCCGATTCCTCCAGCCGATAGGGGGCAAGTCTACCGCGCCGTCGCATGCTTCCCCCTCGCCTGAGTCAACCAACAGCGTCGCTGGAAGGCACCTCGTGGTGGAGGCGGCATCGGGCCTCGTAGCTCTCGTCGCCCATCCCGCCGACCATGATGAGTGGTGAATCGGCTCGGGCCGGCTGCCCGTCGATGAGCCGCTGCGTTCGAGTTGCCTGCTCTCCGCAGACCATGCAGATCGCGGTCAGCTTGGTCACCTGATCGGCAAGGGCCATGAGCCGGGGCATCGGGCCGAACGGGATCCCGCGGAAGTCGCGATCGAGGCCGGTAACCACGACCTGCTTGCCGGCATCGGCCAGGCGCTCGACCACCTCGGGCAGCCCCTCATCGAAGAACTGGCCCTCCTCGATGGCGATGATGTCCGCCTCGCTGACCAGCGCCTCGATCTGGCGCGACTGGTCGACGCTCACCGCCGGATGCTGCGCCCCTGACCGCGAGACGACCGTGGCCTCGGCCGTCCGGGTGTCGAGCCGGGGCTTGACCAGGATCACCTGTCGCCCGGCGATCGAGAAGCGGCGCAGCAGTCGCAGCATCTCGTCGGTCTTGCCGCAGAACATGCAGCCGCAGATGACGTGCACCCATCCCGAGGTGTAGAACACGGGCCGCTCGCCTAGTCGCCCACGACCGAGGCGATCCCCTCCTCGGGAAGGCCCAGCTCGGAGGCAAGGGCGCTGCGCATCACCTCTTCGGGGGCGTCACGGCCGGCGAGCAGCTCGAAGGTCACGGCCGAGCCGGCGAGGAACGATGCCTGACCGTTGGCGACCGTCCCTCCTCGGGCGCGCACCTCGTCCATCAGCGGCGTGGTGGCGTGGTTGAGGACCAGGTCGAGCAGGTAGAGCTCGCTCGGCAGCAGGTCGGCCGGAATCGGGCTCGCGCCCTCCTCGACCCCGATTCCGCTGGCATTCACCAGCAGCTTGGCGCGCGACAGCTCGGCCTCCAGGATCGTCTCGTGCCAGGGGAGGGCGCGCAGCTCCATGTGACGCGCCCCCTTCGTGAAGTGGGCGACCATCTGCTCAGCCCGATGCAGATGCCGGTTGAAGGCCGTGATGCGCAGCAGCCCGGCACCGATGAGGACGCCGGCCACGGCGCGAGCTCCACCCCCGGCACCCAGCACCACCGCCTGGCGGGGCCACTTGCCCTGCGCTGTCGGGAGCAGCGCGGCGAGCCCGGCCCGTACGCCATCGACATCGGTGTTGTGCCCGCGCAGGCGCGGTCCCTCGCGCACGATGAGGTTGACGGCTCCGGTGATGCGGGCATCGGCCGAGAGGGAGTTGACCAGGCCTGCGGCGCGCTCCTTGTGAGGCGCGGCGATCAGGGCGCCGGCGAAATCGGGCTCGCGCAACCCCTCGATGGCCTGCCCCAGTTCATGCGGACGACGCTCCCAGCGCTCGATTTCAATCTCCAGACCGACCGATTCGAAGGCGGCCCGCTGGACCGCCTCGACGGCGGAATGGGCGAAGGACTGACCGATGAGGGGAAGGCGCTGCACAGGTCGCTCTGCTGGCTGACAACGGTTCGCAAAACACGGGTCTGGAGAGGCGGGCGCGAGCTTCGTTCCAAGGGGCCCATGCTATCATCGGCGCCGCTCGGAGAGGTCGCATAGTGGCCTAGTGCGGCGGTTTGCTAAACCGTTGAAGGGGGTTTCCTCTTCCGAGGGTTCGAATCCCTCCCTCTCCGCCATGGCCCATCGCACGTGCCCGTAGCTCAGCGGATAGAGCGTCAGGTTGCGGACCTGAAGGTCGGAGGTTCGAGTCCTCTCGGGCACGCCATGACGAGATGACCGACGAGATTGACCGCAGGATTGAGCAGCGCGTTGAGGGTCCTGCCGATTGCGTTCCCGTGCGACAAACGAGTTTGCGGCAACCTCACGTCGGCCCAGTCGTGCGGGAGGCGACATTGGTGGGTGGCCTGCTCACCCTCCTCGTCGCGTTGGCCTTGGTTGGGGGGCTGAGGGGCCTCGCACCCACTCACACCGGTACGCCCGCCGGCGGTGCATCCCAGGCTAGTGCCATTGCCGCCGCACGCGCTCACGTGCCACCAGATGCGATCCTCGTCTCCGCAACAGCAGGTGAATTTCAGGCAGTCAACGAGGTCCCCGGTGTCGGCACCGCTGATCCGGTAGCGCCGGATCGGCTGGTGTGGGCCATCAAGTTCTCCCTCACGTTTGACGTCTGTAACCCCGCTGGGACCTGTTTCTCGCCACGACCTGGTTTCACCATCGTCATGTTGGATTTCAAGACTGGTGAGTGGCTAACCAGCGAGGGAATCTCTGGGCCTTGACGTGAGTGACTATGCGACGATTCAAGGTAGGTCCGAGCGTTCGAGTCCTCTCGGGCACGCCAAACCAGCATCGGTTCTCAACCGTGACTTGACGGGAAGCGCGAGCGTCAATCCATAGCGCTCGCCTTGCGGCGGGAGGTAAGGCTTAGGAACTCTCCGGAGCCTGAGACTTCCACGCTTTGAGGAGGAACCACATGGCGAAGCCCACGTTGCTCGTTGTCGATGTTCAGAAGGCGTGGGATGACCCAGCGTTTGGACAGAGGAACAACGATCCCAGCGCTGAGGAGAACGTCGCCCGGCTACTGCAGGCGTGGCGCACAGCCGAAGCGCCGATCATCCACGTTCGGCATCGCGAGACGGATCCGGACTGGCCGATGCTTCACGAAGGCAATCCCGGGTTCGAGTTCATGGATGAGGCCGTGCCGAAGGAAGGGGAGCTCGTGATCACGAAGGAGGTGAACTCCGCGTTCATCGGCACCGATCTCGAGGAACGGCTGCGGAGTACGGGGACGACGACCGTGGTAGTCGCCGCGTTCACCACCGACCACTGCGGTTCGACCACGGTTCGGATGTCGGGCAATCTCGGGTTTGAGACGTGGTACGTGGGAGATGCGTGCTCCACGTTCGACCGCGAGGGTCCCGATGGCGAGGTCTTTCCGGCGGAGCTCATCCATCGGACCGCGCTCGCAAGCGTGCATGGCGAGTTCGCGGATGTCATCACCACCGACGAAGCGATCAATCGCCTGGGGTAGCGGTTCCAGGGTCGAGCGCTCAGCTGCCGACGGCGCCCACCATGACGAGGCTGTCGGCTCCATTGGGCAGGGTCGGGGAGTCGACGCGCTGCGACTCGACGGTGACCGCGAAGGTCGTGTAGCCGGTCAGGTCCTTCTCGACGTGGACCACGGCCGGCTCGGTGGCCGATGGCCTGAAGGTCCCAACCGCCACCGGTGTCCCCGCCGCGTCGAGCAGCCACAGCTCGTAGAGCTTGTCGGCGGGCAGGCTGGTCAGATCGGCGACAACCAGTGTCGAGCCGCTGCCGGCGGTGTCGACCACATAGCCGCGTCCGTCCTGGCCTTCGACCCGGAAGGCGGCCTGGCCGCTTGCGATGGCATCGGCAACTGCACGCAGGGCCCGATCCCGGTCGGCCAGCTGGGACTGGAGGTTCAGGTTCAACACGCCCAGCGCAATGACTGCCACGGCCGCAACCGCGGCCAGCGGCACCATCAGGCGCGGGAGGAGCCGATCGCGCCAGCCACGCGCACGGGCGGGGCGCTCCTGAAGCGGCGCCGGCGCTGCAGCGAGCCACGGCTGCGGGGTGCGCTCGACCGTCTGCATGAGCCGATCGCGCAGCCCGGCGCTGGGCTGCGCCGGCTCCAGGCTCATCGCCAGCGCCATCGAGGCGCCGAGGGCGGCACGCGCCTCCTCGTGCGGCTCCTGGCAGCTCGCCAGGTGCTCGGCCACGGCCCGCGCCTCATCGGCGTCGAGGGCGCCGAGCGCGAAGGCGGCAGCGAGCTCGTCGACCAGCTCGTGGCTCATCTGCTCGCTCACTGGTCCGTGCCTCCGGAGCCCGGCGCGGCATCGGTCAGACGCAGGCTGCTCCGCAGCTTGGCGAGGCCTAGCCGCAGCCTCCCATTTGCGGTCCCTTCCGCGATGCCCTTGATGCCGGCAATCTCACGGTAGGTATGCCCGCCGAAGTAGGCCAGCTCGATCGCCTCGCGCTGCTCGTCGGGGAGTGTCGCCATCGCGGCGCGCAGCTCGGCGGAGCCGAGGCGGGCAACCGCGGCATCCCAGGTCGGATTGGTGTCGGTCTGCAGGAGGGACTGCGCATCGGCCTCGCCGATCTCGATGCCCGGACGGGTGGCGCGCACCCGGTCGATGGATCGGTTGCGAACGATGGTCAATACCCACGAGCGGAGCGAGCCACGGGCACTGTCGTAGCGGTCGATCTTCTCCCAGACCGTTACGAACGAGTCATGCACCAGGTCCTCCGCCTGTCCTCGATCCGCGACGATCCGGAGAGCCACTGCCAGCGCCACCGATGCGTACTGGTCGTACAGCTCGCCGAGCGCTTCGCGGTCTCCCGTCTGGATCCGTTGCGCCAGGAGCGCCTCTTCGTGCGGCATGGATCGATCGCTCAAGGACAACCAACCTCGGTGTCGACGCCGGGCGCTCTTCTCAGTGAACGCGCCACAGGGTGCGTCGCATCATTCCCCCCGAGGCAGCGGGGCCGGGCTGATCCCGGCCCAGGCAGGGCTGAAGGATAGCAGCGGAGCCCTCCGCCGCCACCGAGCGGCATCAGATCCAGCACCAGCCGCGCGGCGGCGGACCCTTGTCGATCACATCGTTCGGCAGCTCCAGGGGGGGCGCGTCAGGGCGTGCGCAGTCGGTGAACCAGATCCGGGCGCGCCAGTCGTCGGGGCTCATCGGCAGCGCGGTGAGGATCGGGAAGAAGAAGACAAACGCGGCGAGGACCAGGACCCCGCCTGTGGCCACGGCCACCCGGCCGCGAATGCTCGACCACGCCCAGGCGGCGAGGATGCCGAGCGCCGCGCACATGAACGGCACCGTGGGAAGCAGGTACCAGATGAAGACGAAGCTGCGGGAGCCGGTCAGCACCAGCCACGGCAGGTACGTTCCCAGGCCTCCGGCCAGGATCACCAGCTCCGGAGCCGCCTGGCGGGCGCCGCGCCGGACCCAGGCGACGGCCAGCGCGACATGATCTCGCGGTACGAGCCACCGTCGATCCGGAAGTAGTACGCCACAGGACGTTTGAGGAGCAGCCAGCTCCATGGCGGCGACTCGTATGGGTGGTCCCGGGTGGTGCTCACGTGGAAGCGCAGCATGCTGATCTGGTGATCCCAGATCCCGCGCCAGAATGAGCCGGGTTCCCACGGCCATGCCAGCCACGGCCCCGGCAGGTGCCCGATGTAGGAGGCAAGGTAGACGGCGATGGGCAGGGCGCCCAGCAGGATGAGCCCGCGGGGCAGCTCCTCACGGAAAGCGGACCACAACCGGCCGATGAATCGCGGCCCGGCGACGCCACCCTCGGCGGCCAGGTCGTAGCCCAGCACGATGACCACCACCGCCGACCCCGCGTAGGCGCCTGACCACTTCGAAGCGGTCGCCGCCCCGAGTGCCAGTCCTGTCGCCAGCAGCCATGGGCGTCCGAGGCTGACGCGCATGACCCATTTCTGCTCTGACGCGACAGCCACCTCGCGCCCGCGTTCACCGTCCAGGACGGCAAACAGGATGGCGAGCACCACGAACAGGGTGACGAAGACGTCCAGCATCCCGACGCGCGACTGCACCAGGTGCAGGAAGTCGACCGCCAACAGGGCGGCCGCCGCGAAGGCCCCGACCGTGGCCGCGGTGGGCGCCCGGTCGGCCAGGAGCCGGCGCACCAGGATATAGAGGAGCGCCACCGTCAGGGTGCCTGCCAACGCGGCGGTCACCCGCCAGCCGAACTCGTGGTAGCCGAAGAGCTGGATCCCGAGCCCGATCAGCCAGTTGGCGAGCGGTGGGTGGCGGCTGCTGGCCAGCTGGTCGATTCCGCAGGCCGTCGGTCCGAGCGTGTAGAGGCACCCGTTCTGGGCATAGAAGATCTCGTCGAAGACGAAGCCGATCGGCCTCGCCAGACCGACAAGGCGCAGGATCGCGGCGCCTGCCGTGACCGCAGCCAGGGCCGCCCAATCGATCCGCGACCAGACCCGACGGGAGTCGATGAGCCCGCTCCTTTCGTCTCCGGCAGTCACCGCCGAGCCCTCATCGTAGCGGTGGAAGAGCGCCGATCCGGGTCGATCGGGCCCGCGGATGGCTCTGCTAGACTCGGCCGACCTCATGAATTACGAGCTGTACATGGCCGAGGCGATCGCCGAGGCCCGGCGCGGTGCCGAGGAGGGGGAGACGGCCGTCGGCGCGGTGGCCGTGCTCGACGACGCGATGATCGCCCGGGACCATTGCCGGACGCTGCTGCAGAACGATCCAACCGCCCACGCCGTGCTCCTCACCGTGCAGGCCACCGCTCGCAAGCTGGGCGCCAAGCGCCTCTCCGAGGTGACCATCTTCACCACCCATGAGCCGTGCGCCATGTGTGTCGGCTCCCTCCTGGAGGGTCGAGTGCGGACCCTTGTCTTCGCCCTCTCCGATGCGAAGCGCGGCGCGGCCGGAGGGGCCCTGCAGCTGGCCCGCGACGCGTCACTCCCGCACCAGGTCGCGATCATCTCCGGCGTCCGCGAGGCCGAGGTCCTGCGCCTGGGAGCCGCCGAGCCAGCCACCGCCTGACCACTTTGCATCCCTCTGGGAGCGCCCTGGGCCTCTGCTAGACTCCCGCCCGGAGAGGTGTCCGAGTGGTTTAAGGTGCCGCTCTCGAAAAGCGGTGTGCGATGAGCACCGTGGGTTCGAATCCCACCCTCTCCGCCACCCTCACCACCGGCCACCCACGTCGCTGCGCTCCCGCGGAGAGGTCGCCTAGTGGCCTATGGCGCCGCACTGGAAATGCGGTTCGGGGAAACCCGTCGGGGGTTCGAATCCCCCCCTCTCCGCCACCCGATTGACCGATGATCGGGCCCCGTTTACCATCGCCGCGGCCGTGCTAGGTGGGGAACTAGCGGTGCCCTGCACCCGCAATCCGCTACAGCGGGACTGAATCCCCGGCTGAGGCCGACCTGCCTCCGTCTCCCACGACATCGACCGACGTTGAGAGTCGGGTCCCACGCAGCGAGGGTCCGTGAACCCCGTCAGGTCCGGAAGGAAGCAGCGGTAAGCGACCGCCTTCGGGTGCCGTGGGACGACCTGGCTGGAGCCGGATGATGCACGCGTGTGCGGGGAGCGGTCGGACGACGCCGGGTGCACGGCCAATTCAACCTTCCCATGGCCGCCGCCTTCGCCCAGAGGCGGCGGATCGGTGTACGGTAAGGAGACGATGCCCAAGCCCGCAGCCGTCGAGCCGCTCGTCCCGCCCGAGGACTCGCAGCCACTCGTCGACGACCCCTCGCACCGCGCCCTCTACCGTCGTTGGCGCGCCCAGCGATTTGGCGAGCTGATCGGCCAGGACCCGATCGTCACCACCCTGCGCAACGCGGTGGCGACCGACCGGATCGCCCATGCCTACCTCTTCGTCGGCCCGCGGGGGACCGGGAAGACTTCGACCGCCCGCATCCTGGCCAAGGCCATCAACTGCACCGATCGGGAACCCGATGGCGAGCCATGCGACCGATGCGCCGCCTGCGTCTCGGTACGCGAGGGGCGTGCCATGGATGTCATCGAGATCGATGCCGCCAGCCACGGGCTGGTGGAGGACGCCCGCGACCTCGTGATGCGCGCGCTGACCGCCCCTGCCGAGCTGCGGCGACGGGTCTACATCATCGACGAGGTGCACATGCTGAGCGCGCATGCCTTCAATGCGCTCCTCAAGCTCGTCGAGGAGCCGCCGCCCCACGTCGTCTTCGTGCTGGCCACGACCGACACGCACAAGGTGCCGGCCACCATCATCAGCCGCACGCAGCGCTTCGACTTTCACCGCCTCTCCGAGGAGGATGCCCTGGCCCTCATCGCCCGCCTGGCGGATGGCGCGATGCGCGACGGCGAGTCGCTCCTCGACCAGGTCCTCGCCTACGCCGGCGAGCAGGTCACGCTCGAGGCGGTTCGCGAGGCCGTGGGGCTCGCCGATGAGGCGACCATCGTGGCCCTGGTTGATGCCTTCGTCGCCGGCGACGCCCCTGCCGCGCTGGACCGCATCGAGGCGCTGGTCGACCTTGGCCGCGAGATGGGGCAGATTGCCGAGCAGTGCGAGGAGGAGACGCGGCGTCGCCTGCTGCATGCCGCCGGCGACCCGACCCTCGCCCGTCGCCTGGCCTCGATCCTGCGCACCCTGGCCGAGGCCGCCACCGTCGGCGCACGCGAGGGCCGGGCGCGCCTCGCCCTCGAGCTGCTGGCCGTCGAGGGACTTGCGGCGGGAGAGCCGCTTTCGGCACCAAGGCCGCTCGCCGTCAGCGACGCGACCCCGCTGCCAATGCCCAGGGCTGCCGCGCCGGAGCCGGCGATCCCGCAGCCACTCAACCCGCAGCCATCAGACCCGCAGCCGGCAGCGGCGGCCCTGGCGCCGGATGCCGCTGCATTGCGCGCTCGCTGGCCGGCGGTCATCGAGCGGGCCGGCCCCGCCATCAAGCCACTCCTGGCCGCCTGCCGCCCGGTGGCGATCGACGGTGCCCGCGTCACCCTCGCCTTTCCCGAGGAGCGCGGCTTCATGCGCGAGAAGGTGGCCAACCGCTCGGCTGCCATCGAGCAGCTCCTCGGATCCGTGCTCGGCGGCCAGTGGGCGATCGAGTGCATCGTCAGCAACGTGGAGCTCGAGCCATTGACCGTTGCCCAGGCCCTCACCGCAGACCCCGCCGATCCGGACGGGCGCGCCCTCCTCGAGGGCGTGCTGCGCATCACCGGTGGCGAGCTGCTTGACGTTCCCGAAGTCCGCTGATCAACCTCCTCCCCAACCAAGGAGAAGAGACCGATGAACATCGCCCAGATCGCCCGGATGGCCCAGCAGATGCAGGCCCAGGTGGCGCAGGCGCAGGACGAGCTGCGCGAGACGACGCTCGAGGCGACCGCCGGCGGCGGCGCCGTGCGCGTGGTGATCACCGGGGCACAGGAGGTGCGCCAGGTGGAGATCGACCGTTCCGCCGTGGATCCCGACGAGGTCGAGATGCTCCAGGACCTGGTGATGGCCGCCGTCAACGACGCGATCTCCCGCAGCAAGGAGCTCGAGCGCGAGCGGATGGCATCGGTCGCCGGCGGGGTGGGGCTGGCCGGCATGCCCGGGCTGCCGGGCCTGGGCGCTGGGTCGTCGCGCTCGAGCCGCTGACCATCCGCGGCGCGATGGCGACCTAGAGCATGGCCGGCCTCATCGCGCCCGTCGCCCGCCTCATCGACGAGTTCAACAAGCTCCCCGGAGTCGGGCGCAAGACGGCGCAGCGCCTCACCTACTTCGTGCTGCGTGCCCCGGCCGACGACGCCCGTGCCCTGGCCGCAGCCCTGGTCGCAGCCAAGGAGGAGGTCGCCTACTGCTCGACCTGTTGCAACATCACCGAGATCGGGGTCGACCCGTGCGACATCTGTGCCGATGACCGCCGTGATGCGACCCGCATCTGCGTCGTGGAGGAGCCCCTCGACGTGCTGGCCATCGAGCGGACCGGCGAGTATCGCGGCCGCTATCACGTGCTGCACGGCGCCATCAGCCCGATCGACGGTATCGGCCCCGAGCAGATCCGCGCCAAGCAGCTGATCGTGCGAGTCGCCGCAGGCGGGATCGACGAGGTGATCCTGGCGACCAACCCCAACCTGGAAGGCGAGGCGACGGCCATGTACCTGGCCGATCTCCTGGTGCCGCATGTCCCGATCGTGTCGCGGATCGCCCGGGGGCTGCCGGTCGGCGGCGATCTGGAATACGCCGATGACGTGACCCTGATCCGCTCGCTCCAGGGCCGCCGCCAGGTGGAGCGCGGCTGAGCTTCGCGGGCTCGCTCATCGGGCCGTGTGCTACGCTCGATCTCCCCGCTCGCACCCGATCACGAGAGTCGAGATCATGAGCCAGGACTTCTTCCCCGGCGTGGAAGGCCGCATCCCCTTCGGCGGCCTCCGCTCGGATAACCCGCTCGCCTACAAGGTCTACCAGCCGGATCGGATGGTCCTCGGCAAGCGGATGGAAGACCACCTCCGGATCGCGGTCTGCTGCTGGCACTCGTTCAATTGGCCCGGCTCCGACGTCTTCGGCACGGGCACCTTCGATCGGCCCTGGCTCGACCCACGACTGGATCCCATGATCGGGGCTCGCGCCAAGCTGGAGGCCGCCTTCGAGTTCTTCGACAAGCTTGGCGTCCCGTTCTTCTGCTTCCACGATCGCGATCTGGCCCCCGAGGGACGCACATTCGCCGAGACCGCCTCCAACCTGGCAGCCATCGTCGAGGCCGCCGAGGGCCAGATGGCGCGCACGGGGGTCAAGCTGCTCTGGGGGACGGCCAACCTCTTCAGCCACCCCCGTTACGCCGCCGGGGCAGCCACCAACCCGGACCCCGAGGTCTTCGCGTACGCGGCGGCCCAGGTCAAGGCGATGCTGGAGGCCACGCATCGGCTGGGCGGCGCCAACTACGTCCTGTGGGGAGGCCGCGAGGGCTACGAGACGCTCCTCAACACCGACCTGGGGCATGAGGAGCGACAGTTCGCCCGATTCCTGGAGCTCGTCGCCGAGCACAAGCACCGGATCGGCTTCAAGGGGACCCTCCTCATCGAGCCGAAGCCGCAGGAGCCGACCAAGCACCAGTACGACTACGACGCCGCCACCGTCTACGGCTTCCTGGCCCGCCATCACCTGGAAGGGGAATATCGGGTCAACCTGGAGGCCAACCATGCCACGCTGGCCGGTCATAGCTTCCACCACGAGGTGGCGACCGCCGTCACCCTGGGCATCTTCGGCAGCGTCGACGTCAACCGCGGCGACTACCAGAACGGCTGGGACACCGATCAGTTCGCCAACTCGGTCGACGAGCTCTCGCTGGCCATCTACGAGATCCTGCGGGGCGGCGGCCTCACCTCGGGCGGCTTCAACTTCGACGCCAAGCTGCGCCGCCAGAGCCTCGACCGGACCGACCTGTTCCATGCCCACATCGGTGGGATCGACACCCTGGCGCGGGCGCTTCTGGCGGCTGCGGCGATGGTGGAGGCCGGAGCGATCGAACGACTGCGCGAAGACCGATACGCCGGCTGGGCCGGCGACCTGGGTAGGTCGATCCTGTCCGGCGATGCGCTGCTCGAGGTGCTGGCCGGACGCGTGGCAACGGGGGAGATCGACCCCAGGCCGCGCTCCGGCCGCCAGGAGCTCCTCGAGAATCTCGTGAACCAGGCGATCTGGGAGGTGGACGCCGCGCCCGATCGCGGCGCGGCTGACTGAGCCGATGGGCCTCGTCCTCGGGATCGACGTCTCGACCACGGCGACCAAGGCCATCCTCGTCGACCCGGAGGGGACGCTGCGCGGCAGCGGCAGCGCCGCCTACGACGTCTCGATGCCGCGCCCGCTCTGGAGCGAGCAGGAGCCAGCGGACTGGTGGGACGCGGCTCGATCGGCGATTCGCGCGGCGCTCACCTCCGCCGATGCGTCCGGCGCCGATGTCGAGGCGGTTGGCCTCACCGGGCAGATGCACGGCGCCGTCATGCTCGATGCCGCCGGAGCCGTCCTGCGACCGGCGATCCTGTGGAACGACCAGCGGACGGCCGCCGAGTGCGACGAGGTCCGCGCCCTGGTGGGCCCCGAGCGCCTCATCGCCATCACCGGCAACGACGCGATCACCGGCTTCACCGCGCCCAAGCTGCTCTGGGTCCGCAATCACGAGCCGGAGACCTGGGCGCGAGTGGCCCACGTCCTCCTCCCCAAAGACTACGTGCGGTATCGGCTCACCGGCGAGTACGCCACCGACGCGGCCGATGGATCAGGGACGATCCTCTTCGATCTTGCTCGCCGCACCTGGTCGCCGGAGGTGCTGCGGGCTCTCGCCCTCGACCCGGCCTGGTTCCCGCCCGTGTTCGAGGGCCCCCAGGCCACCGGCCGGGTCTCGGCCGCGGCCGCCGATGCCACCGGACTAGCGGAGGGAACGCCGGTCGTGGGTGGCGGGGGAGACCAGGCCGCCAATGCCGTTGGCGTGGGCGTCGTGGCCGAGGGCTCGGTGGCGCTCTCGCTCGGGACCTCGGGCGTGATCTTCGCTGCCAACACCGCGCCACTCCACGAGCCGCACGGCAGGGTTCACGCCTTCTGCCATGCGGTCCCGGCCACCTGGCACCTCATGTCGGTCATGCTCTCGGCGGCAGGCAGCCTGCGCTGGTTCCGGGATGCCCTCGCCCCGGGCGAGGAGTTCGGCGCGCTGGCCGGCTCGGCGGGACAGGTCGAGGCGGCCACGGATGCCCTCTTCTTCCTGCCGTACCTGTCGGGGGAGCGGAGCCCACATCCCGATCCGCTGGCACGGGGTGCCTTCGTCGGTCTATCGCTGCAGCACGACCGCCGTCACATGGCCCGCGCCGTCCTGGAGGGCGTGGCGTTCGGCCTGCGGGACGGCCTCGAGCTGATGATCGCCGCCGGCATGCCCCGCCCGGTGCAGCTCCGGGCGTCCGGCGGGGGCTTGGCCAGCGGGACGTGGCGTCAGATCCTGGCCGACGTGCTCGACGCTGAGCTGCTCACCACCTCGACCACGGAGGGGGCCTCGTTCGGCGCGGCGATCCTCGCCGCGGTCGGTATCGGCTGGTTTGAGGACGTTGCCGCCGCGGCGGCGTCACTGGTGCGCACCAGCCCAGTTTCCGAGCCGGGTCCTGCACGCATGGCCTACGCCGATGCCTACGCCGCCTATCGGGAGCTCTACCCGGCTCTGGCGCCGGTCTTCCATCGGCGGTAGCCCGTCGGGAGCGACCGCTACTGGTCCAGGGTCGCCATCTCCCGCTCCGTGACCTCGCCCGGCGCCTTCCCCATGATGATCATGGCCAGCACCTCGTCAGAGGTGACTTCGCTCTTCTCCACGGTGCCGACCACCCGACCGTGATA
>VBJX01000120.1:0-8663 GCA_005879775.1 Chloroflexota bacterium | reverse complement strand
CCTCGCGCTTCAGCTGCCGGATGAGCTCACGAACCTGCTCGGTCTCGGCAGGGCCCAGCGCGGCGGTAGGCTCGTCCATGATCAGGATCCGAGCGTTGAAGTGAACCGCGCGGGCGATTGCCACCGCCTGCCGCTGCCCGCCGGACAGGGAGCGGACGGGGTTCTTGAAGCGGCTGAAGTTCGGGTTGAGGCGCCCCATCACCTTCCGGGTGGCGTCCTCCATGGCCGAGTCGTCGAGCGTTCCGAGGGCGGTCAGCAGCTCGCGGCCGAGGAACAGGTTGGCTGGCGCGTCGATGTTGTCGGCGAGGGCCAGGGTCTGGTAGATCGTCTCGATCTGCAGGGCCTTGGCGTCTCGCGGATTCGCGATCGTGACTTTCTGGCCGTCGACCAGGATCTCGCCGGAATCGGCCGGGCGCGCGCCCGAGAGGACCCGCATGAGCGTGGACTTTCCGGCGCCGTTGCCGCCGACGAGGCCGACCACCTCCCCGGCATGGAGGTCGATGGTCACGTCGCGCACCGCATGGACGCCGCCGAAGGCGACGTTGATATTGCGCATCTCGACGAGCGACGTGCGGTCAGGCGCCGGCATCGGCCCTGTCGTGGCTGGGGCCTCCTGAACGCTCATGAGCCGCGCCGCCGGTTCAGCGTATCGAGGCCGACCGCGAAGATCAGCACGATCCCGGCCACCACGTTCTGGCCCGGAGAGTTCACGCCCATGAAGCTCAGCCCATAGGCGAGCGACTGCATCACGAAGGCCCCCAGCACCGCGCCTGGGATCGTGCCGATGCCTCCCGCAAACGAGGTGCCGCCGACGACCGCGGCCGCGATGACGTACAGCTCATATCCCTGGCCAACGTCCAGGGTGGCACCGTTGAGCCTGGCGGCGGCGATGGCGGCGGCGAGCGCGCAGAGGACGCCCATCAGCACATAGGTCTTCAGGATCGTCCAGCGGGTGTTGATGCCGCCCAGCTCGGCGGCATCGGGATTGCCCCCGTAGGCGTAGACGTAGCGGCCGAATCTGCGCCGAGTGGCCATCCAGGTCATCACCAGGGTCACGGCGATCAGGGCCATGATCGGGTATGGGAAACCGGTCGCGATTTTCAGGCCTCCCGCCGGAACGGTGATGCCGTTCTCGGCGGCGTATCTGGCGGCCAGCCCCCTGGGCCACAGGTTGGCGTTGGCAAAGGCAGCCAGTCCGATGGCGGCCGCGCAGCCGATGACCCCGAGCACGGCCTCGGCCCACACGGGCCGCACCGGGAAGCCGTAGCGCCGGCGTCGCCTCCGGCCCTGGATCAGCAGCGCAATGATCGGGACGCACGCCACGATGCCGATGATCCAGGTCAGGGTTCCGCCGAGGGACCCCTGCGCGCCACCGCCGATGAGCTGGAAGTTGGGGTCGAGGCCCGATACCGCCGCGCCGCTCGAGAGGTACCAGACGACCCCCCGGATCGAGAGCAGCCCGCCCAGGGTGACGATGAAGGAGGGGACGCCGATGTAGGCGATGATGAACCCCTGAAGCGCCCCCACGGCCGCGGGAAGTCAGGGCTCATGCCCAGCACGTTGGGCATCCAGTCGGTCATCAGCAGGGCATAGGTCATCGCGATGAGGCCGACCAGCGACCCGACCGAAAGGTCGATGTTGCGCGACACGATGACGAGGACCATCCCGGTCGCGATGATCGCCACGCCCGTGGCCTGGACGGCAAGCGTGACCATGTTCGTCGGCGCGAAGAACTTGCCGCCGCTCAGGATGTTGAAGGTGAGCAGGATGAGGGCAAGGGCCAGGAGCATCCCGAAGAGACGGAGGTCGATCTCGGTCTGGGCGATCAGCCCACCGATCGAGGGGCGGGCGCTGGGCTGATTCTTACCCGAGACCGGCGTCGCTTCGGCCACGTTCGTCACGTCGGCCCTCCTGGCCGTGCAGTTTACAGACCTGCGCCCCCGGGAGGTCCCGGGGGCGCAGGCTTCATCGCTAGGTCAGCGGTCGAGGAACGTCACTTACACGCGGCAGGCGCCGTTGGGCTTGTCGCGTCGACCCCCTTGCACAGGTCCGCCTTGCTGATCTGCCCACCGGCGATCGCGACATCGAGGTTGTCAGCGGTGAGCGGAGTCGGCTGGAGGATGAACGAACTGACCGTCTTCCCGCCCGGGGTCTGGAAGTCGGTGGCCTTGAGTCCGGCCGTCGGCGCGACGGTCGGGTCGATCAGGCCATCGGGCAGGGTCACATCGGCCAATGCCGTTCCCTGGCATAGAGCCAGTGCAGCGGCACCAGCTGTCTTGCCAAGCTCGTTGGCGTTCTTCCAGACGTCGACGTACTGCTTGCCGAGCGCCACATTGTTCAGGTTGGCGGGGTCGCCGTCCTGCCCGCTGAGGGGCGGGAAGCCGTAGCTCTTGGCGGTGAGGGCACCCACGACGCCGAGCGCCGTGCTGTCGTTCTCCGCCAGGATGGCGTCGATCGTCTTGCCGTCGGCGACGGCCTTGTCGATGATCGCCTCCATGTTGGCCTGGGCCTTCTCGGTCTTCCATGCTTCGGTGGGGGTTCCATCGGGCCCATTGAGGAGAGTGATGTCACCGGACGTCACCTTGTCCTTCAGCCCGGCGTTGTCCCAGCCCTGGGGCAGGAAGGTGGATGCGTTCGGGTCGCCGGGGTCGCCCTTGATCAGGACGTAGTTGCCCGTCGGGACCTTGTCCAGGATGGCCTTGGCCTCGGCCTCGCCCACGCCCACGTTGTTGAACGTGATGTACATGACGCTCGGATCCTCGATGAGGCGGTCATAGGCGATCACCGGGATGCCGGCATCCTTGGCCTTGGCGACCGCCGGCAGGATCGAGGTCTGGTTCTGTGCCAGCAGGATCAGGACGGTGGCACCCTTCGAGATGAGTGTGTCGACGTCGGTCAGCTGCTGCTCGTCGCTCAGATTGGCGTCGGCATCGATGTATGTGCCGCCTCCATCCTCGACAGTCTTCTTGATGTTGGGCTGGTCATGTGCCGCCCAGCGCGGCTGCTGGTAGTTGTTCCAGGAGACGCCAACGGTGCACGCGGCCGCCGCGCTTCCCGCGGCGCTCCCACTCGCGCTCGCACTCGGCGAGGCGCTGGAGCAGGCCGCGAGGGTGACCGCGGCGATTGCGGTCAGTACCGCCAGTTTGCGAATCGACATGCTGTTCCTCTCCCAATCAGAAGCAATAAACGCGGTGCGGGTGAAGCGCACGTGCCAACTCCGTAGGCCACACCCTCCTCGACTCACCGGCTGGCGGTTCGTGGTAACTCCACGAGGCGCATTCGCCGCCGTTGTGACCGTCTCGAGTCGCAGTGTGAACAGCACGACCTGACGGCGCCCGGGGTATGCAGATGCCTGTGCTAGGCTCGTCGATCCAAGGGTGAACTGTCAAGCCGGATCCTCCGTGTCCGGCCCCTGAGTCCTGCTGCCTGACCGGCCGCCAAGGAGGTGCGCGCGATGAGCCTGTTGCAAGGGAGAGTTGCCCTCGTCACGGGGGCCAGCAGAGGCATCGGGGCGGCCATCGCCAGGACGCTCGCGGAAGCCGGCGCGCAGGTTGCGGTCGCCTCCCGCAGCGGTGACAACCCGGGCGTGGAAGGAGCCCTGGCCCAGGCGTGCGACGTCCGCGACCCCGCGTCGCTCGAGGCGATGGTGACCGCCACCGTCAGCCGCTTCGGCCAGCTTGACATCCTGGTCGTGAATGCCGGCGTCGGGGCCTACGGGCCGTTCCTCGATCTCCCCGCAGCCGACCTCGAGGAGATGATCGAGGTCAATGTGAAGGGCGCGCTCTACGCGGTTCGCGCCGCGCTCCCCGAGCTGCTGAAGAGTGACGCCGCCGATATCGTCACCATCGCCAGCGAGGCCGGTCGGCGCGGGCTGCCGAACGAGGTCGCCTACTGCGCCTCCAAGTTCGCGCAGGTGGGCATGACGAGCGCCCTCGATCACGAGCTCCGCGAGCGCGGCGTGCGCTGCACCAGCGTCTGCCCCGGCGGCGTGGCGACCGACTTTGCGATGGGCCACGGGCGGACTCCGGACATGCCGCAGCTGGCGGGGATGATGACGCCCGATGACGTGGCCCAGACGGTGCTCTTCGTCCTCACCCGCCCGAGGAACCACAGGATCCTGGAGGTTGCGTTCCGGCCGGTCGCCGAGCCCTCGTGGGGTTGAAGGGCGTGACCGAGGTCCGCTGGGGGATCCTCTCGACTGCCCGGATCGCG
This sequence comes from Chloroflexota bacterium, assembly GCA_005879775.1. GTDB lineage: Bacteria > Chloroflexota > Limnocylindria > QHBO01 > QHBO01 > CF-167. The sequence goes on along the minus strand of VBJX01000120.1, from coordinate 4,451 downwards.
CGGGAGAAGGTGATCCCCGGCATCCAGCAGGCCGATCGCTGCAGGGTCGTGGCGATCGCCTCCCGCGACCTGGCCCGCGCCACCCAGGTGGCGCGCCAGCTGGGCATTCAAACGACGCACGAGTCGTACCAGGCGCTGCTCGCCGATCCTCAGGTCGATGCCGTCTACATCCCCCTTCCAAATCACCTGCACTCCGAGTGGGCAATGGCCGCCGCCCGGGCGGGGAAGCATGTCCTCTGCGAGAAGCCACTGGCACTCACCGCTGCGGATGCGCAACGCATGATCGACGTCGCCGAGGCCGAGGGGGTGCGGCTGATGGAGGCATTCATGTATCGCCTGCACCCGTCCTGGGTCGCCGTGCGCCAGCTCGTCGCATCGGGCCGCATCGGCAGGCTGGTGGCAGTCCAGAGCTGGTTCTCGTATTTCAATGACGATCCGGCCAACATCAGGAATGTCCTCGAGGCTGGCGGTGGAGCGCTCTATGACATCGGCTGCTATAGCGTCAACCTGTCGCGGATGCTCTTCGACGACGAGCCGACTCGCGTCGAGGCTTCGATCCTGCGCGACCCGGATTCCGGCGTCGACATCCTGACCAGCGGCTTCCTGGAGTTTCCCGGTGGGGTCGCAACGTTCGCATCCCCTCGGCATCCCGTTCAACATCCCGCCTGACCGGCCGACGGAGATCTACGTGACGCATGGGGGCGACCCGCCGGTCAGTCCGGCCACCGAGACGATCACCTTTGCCACCGCCGATCCGTACGCCGTGGAGGCGTCCCTCTTCGCAGCTGCCATCCTCGACGGCACGCCGACCCCGGTTCCGCCGCAGGACGCGGTGGCTAACCTTCGGGTGATCGAGCGCCTCTTCCACTCCGGTGACACGAACGGCGCCGGAGCCGAGGCAGACGCCACCATCGGCGGAGAAGGCACCTGATGGAGCGAGTACCTCTTCGCAGGGTCGGTGCGGCGATCCTGATCGTGGCACTGCTAGGGGTCGGAGCCTTCGCCGTCGTGGCGCGGCCCTGGGAATCGGAGCCGACCTGCACCGCAGCCATTCAGCACCCCGAATGGTCCGTGGCTCGCCGCTGGGACGAGGCGCTCCTCGATGCGATTCGCCGTGCCCTGCCGAACCCTCCCCTGCATGCCCGAAACCTCTACCACCTGTCGGCGGCCATGTGGGACGCCTGGGCGACCTACGACCCCACGGCGGATGGCGTCTTCTTCACCGAGAAGCACACGGCCTCCGATGCGGCGGCGGCTCGCAACGAGGCGATCAGCTACGCCGCCTACCGGATTCTCAGCTCGCGCTACCTCAAGGCGGTCGGGGGCGCCGATTCGCTCTCCGAGTTCGATGACGTCATGGACAGCCTCTGCTACCCGTTGACCGTGACCGCGACCGATGGTGACTCGCCGGCCGCCATCGGCAACCGGGTCGCCAAGACGATCATCGCCGCGAGCCTCGGCGACGGGTCCAACCAGGCCGATGGCTATGCCGACAAGAACTACAAGCCGGTCAACGGCCCGCTGGTCGTGGCCGGTCAAGGCGCGGTGATGGCCGACCCGAATCGCTGGCAGCCACTCCAGATCGAGCACATGATCAGCCAGAACGGGATCCCGGTGACCAATGGGGTGCAGGTCGCGATCGGCACCCAGTGGGGGCATGTCACCGGCTTTGCCCTTCCAGCCGCGGGACCGAATGGGACGCCGATCGATCCCGGTCCACCACCGCGGCTCGGCGATCCGACGACGGATTCTGTCCTCAAGGCTCAGCTGGTGGAGGTCATCAGGGACAGCAGCGAGCTCGACCCGGCGGATGCGACCACGATCGACGCTTCGCCGGGCGCGCGTGGTGGGAACTCCCTCGGCTCGAATGACGGCAGCGGTCATCAGGTCAACCCGGCGACCGGTCAGCCCTACCCACCCGATGTCGTGAACCGCGCCGATTTCGGCCGAGTCATGGCCGAGTTCTGGGCCGATGGTCCGAAGTCGGAGACGCCGCCCGGCCATTGGAACGTGCTGGCGAACCTCGTCTCTGACGAGCTGACGCAAAACCTCCAGATCGGCGGGAAGGGCCCGAAGGTCGATCGTCTCCAGTGGGATGTGAAGCTTTACCTGGCCGTGAACGGAGCCGTGCACGACGCGGCGATCGCGGCGTGGGGCCTCAAGGGCTATTACGACTCGAGCAGGCCGATCTCGCTGATCCGGTACATGGGCGGTCTCGGCCAGTCGTCAGACCCGAACGGTCCCTCATACAACCCGGAAGGGCTGCCGCTCGTTCCGGGCCTGATCGAGGTGATCACGCCCACCACCACGGCTCCCGGCGGCCGCCACGCCGCGCTGGCCGGACATGAGGGCGAGATCGCGGTGCACGCCTGGGCCGGGAATCCCGCGGATGCAAAGACGCAGGTGGGGGGCGCGGCATGGATCCTGGCCTCGACCTGGGTCCCGTATCAGCTTCCGACCTTCGTGACCCCCTCGTTCCCCGGGTACGCTTCGGGTCACAGCACCTTCAGCCGGGCGGCGGCCGAGGTGCTGACCGGGTTCACCGGCAGCGAGTACTTCCCGGGCGGAGTGAGCGGTTACACGATCAAGGCCGGCTCACTGAAATTCGAGAAGGGCCCGACGACCGGCATTCGCCTGGAGTGGGCGACCTACTTCGACGCATCGGACCAGGCGGGCCAGTCGCGCCTCTGGGGTGGCATCCATATCCAGGCCGACGACTTCACCGGGCGCATCATCGGATCGCAATGCGGGAGGGCTGCCTGGTCGCTTGCGCAGAGGTACTACGACGGCACCGCCAGCTCCTGATCGTCGGCTGGTGACGCCTCGACGCGCAGCGCTCGCCGCAGCCGTCCTTCTCGCCGGCGCGGTCCTGGGCGGCGCCGGCCTGCTCCTCCTTCGGCCGGCCACCCCGACGGTAGCCGCCGGCCCGCCTCACTTCGTGGACGAGACGGAAGCGTCCGGCATCTCGGTTCGCTACGGCGACCCCGATCTCTTCCAGGTCGGCGGCGGGGTCGCCGTCTTCGACTGCAATGGCGATGGCCTGCCGGACCTCTACTTCGCCGGAGGGGAGCGACCGGCCGCGCTGTATCGCAACCGGTCGGCGGTGGGCGGAGCGCTGCGCTTCGACCACGTCTCATCGCCGGCGACGGACCTGACCAGTGTCAACGGCGCCTACCCGCTCGACATCGACGGCGATGGCAAGGTGGACCTGGCCGTCCTGCGGATCGGGGAGAACGTGCTGCTGCGGGGCAACGGCGACTGCACCTTCGAACGGGCGAATGAGGCGCTGGGCTTCACCGGAATCGACGGCCACACCACGGCCTTCAGCGCGACCTGGGAGGGCGATGCCCAGCTGCCGACCCTGGCGATCGGGCATTACCTGATGCTTGACGCCCAGGGCGAGACGACCTTCACCTGCGACCGGGATGCGCTCCTGCGCCCCAAGGCCGACGGATCCGGCTACGCGCCGGCGACGCCGCTTGTCCCCGGCTACTGCGCCCTCTCGATGCTCTTCAGCTCGTGGGACGGATCCGACAGACGCGACCTGCGCGTCTCAAACGATCGGCAGTACTACACGGATGGCTCCGAGCAGATGTGGCGCATGAACCCAGGGCAGGCGCCGATCCAGTACACCGCCGATGACGGCTGGCGACCGCTGCAGATCTGGGGGATGGGGATCGCCAGCCAGGACCTGACCGGGGACGGGCTGCCGGAGGTGTATCTCACCAGTCAGGCGGACAACAAGCTGCAGACTCTGGCCACGGGAAGATCGCAGCCCGCATATCGGGACATCGCCCTGAAACGCGGCGTGACCGCCACGCGGCCGTTCAGCGGAGACACCACCCTGCCTTCGACCGCGTGGCACCCCGAGTTCGCCGATGTCAACAACGACGGCTTCACCGATCTCTTCGTCTCGAAAGGCAACGTCGCCGCGCAGGCCGATTACGCGAAGCGTGACCCGAGCGACCTGTTCATCGGCCAGCCCGATGGGACCTTCGTCGAGTCCGCCGATGAGGCCGGGATCCTGCGTTTCGAGCGTGGCCGTGGCGCTGCCCTCGCCGACCTCAACCTCGACGGCCTGCTCGACCTCGTCGAGGTCAACTTCGGAGCCGATGCGGTCGTCTGGCGCAACGTCGGCAGCGGGTCGGCCGAGGCGCCGGCTCCGATGGGTCACTGGCTCATGCTCGAGATCCGCCAGTCCGGTCCGAATCGCGATGCGATCGGGGCATGGGTTGATCTGCGGATCGGCGATCTGACTATCCGGCGCGAGCTCACGATCGGCGGGGGGCATGCGGGTGGTGAGCTCGGCTGGCTCCACCTCGGGCTGGGTCCGGCGACGAGCGCCGAGGTGCGGGTTACCTGGCCGGACGGCGAAGAAGGCCCGTGGCTCCACGTCGAGGCGGATCAATTTGCCGTCATCCCGCGCGGCGCATCGGCTGCCTTGCCGTGGA
>VBJX01000117.1 GCA_005879775.1 Chloroflexota bacterium | reverse complement strand
GGCCGCAAGCGCATCGTCGCCTACTCCTCCGACGGCGCCGAGAGCGTCATCGCCACCGACGTCGAGTCGAACGACCTGGCGGTCAACGCCCGGGGCGAGCTGTGGTTCACCGACCCCGCGAACAAGAGGGTCTGGTTCGTGGACGCCCAGGGAGCCAGGAGGGTCGTGCACGAGGGCCTCCAGTTCGCCAACGGCGTCGTGCTCTCCCCCGACCAGTCGCTGCTCGCGGTGGCCGACTCGCGCACGAAGTGGGTGTGGTCGTTCCAGGTCGCGCCCGACGGCTCGCTCCTCCACGGCCAGCCGTTCTACCACCTGGAGACCCCCGACGAGTCTTCCGACTCGGCCGCCGACGGCATGACGGTCGACCGCGAAGGCTACCTCTACGTCGCCACCCGCATCGGCATCCAGGTCTGCGACCAGCCGGGCCGGGTCGCCGCCATCATCAACAAGCCCCAGGCCTCGGCCCTCTCCAACCTGGTCTTCGGCGGCCCCGACCTCGACACCCTCTACGTCACCGCCGGCGACAAGGTGTTCCGCAGGGTGGTGCGCCGCAGGGGCGTGTTCCCCTGGCTGCCGGTGAAGCCGCCGCCGCCGCGGCTGTGACCAGCCGCGGCCGGCCCGGGAGGTGAAGGCCATGCCCATCGATCGACGCCGTTTTCTCGGGGGTGCCCTGGGGGCGGGTGCCATCGGGGTGCGCTCCGCATCGGCGGAGCCCGCGCTCACGGACCTGGATCGCGCCGCGGCCGCCCCCGTGCTCAAGCGCGAGGGGCTGACGTCGCCGGTGATCGTCGACTCGCTCCGGCTCCTGAGGAAGGACGGAGAGCACTTCGTCCACGTACGGTCCCGTGACGGGGCGGAGGGAGCCTCGGTGGTGAACCCCCCCCGGGCGGACTATCTCGACAAGATCCTCAAGCAGCTCGTCATGCCCTTCTTCGTGGGCAAGGATGCGCGCGAGCTCGAGGACCTGCTGTGGGAGCTCTACCGGTGGAAGGACAACTACAAGCTCTACGGGCTGGCCTTCTGGTGCCCCCAGGCCTGGGTGGAGCTCGCGATCCTCGACATGCTGGGGCGGATCGCCGGCCGGCCCATGGGCGCGCTGCTGGGCGACGTCGTGCGTCAGGAAGTGCCCTTCTACGTGGCGAGCGGCCGCCGCGACACGACGCCGGAGGCGGAGGTCGAGCACCTCCGGAGCCTGGTCGAGCAGTCGGGGGCGAAGGCGCTGAAGTTCAGGGTGGGCGGCCGCATGAGCCGGAACGCGGACGCGATGCCGGGCCGCACCGAGAAGCTGATCCCCCTCGTGCGCAAGGCGTTTGGCGACGCCCTCGACATCCACGCCGACGCGAACAGCTCCTACGACCCGCCGCAAGCCATCCGGGTGGGACGGATGCTGGAGGAGGCGAGAGCGGTCTATTTCGAGGAGCCCTGCCCCTTCGATCACCTGGAGGACACCCGGGCGGTGGCCGATGCCCTCGGGATCCCGGTGGCGGGTGGAGAGCAGGAGTCGAGCGACTGGCGGTTCCGATGGATGATCGCCAACCGCGGGGTCGACATCGTGCAGCCCGACCTGCACTACTACGGAGGGATGATCCGGTCCGTGCGGGTGGCACGCATGGCGGCGCTCGCGAAGATGCCGACGACCGTGCACATCTCAGGGGGATTCGGGTTCGTGTACATGCTGCACTTCGCTTCCTGCGTGCCCGAGGTCGGTCGCTACCAGGAGTACAAGCTGGGCACGGAGAAGTACGGGGCCTGGTTCGACCCACAGGTCCGGGTGAAGGACGGCAGGATGACGGTGCCCACCGGGCCGGGCACCGGGATCCGGGACCTCGCGGGGCTGCTGAAGGGGGCGGAGGAGGTATAGGAATCCCTGCCGCCCCTGATCAGCGGCGTCCGGCCAGTGCCTGGGCGATCGCCTTCTCCGCCAGGGGCGCCATCAGCGCGTAGCCGGCCGCGTTGGGGTGAAGGCCGTCGTCGTTCAGCTCCGGCCTCAGGGCCCCGTTCTCGTCGGCCAGGGCCGAGAAGTAATCGAGATAGACGTGGCCGTTCGTGCGCGCGTAGCCGGCCATCCAGGAGTTGAGCGCGCGCAAGCGCTCCGGTTGCCGGTCCCGTGTGCGGATGACGGGCCTCCCGGCCTGGTCGCGCTTGTCGTCCGAGACGGGCAGCAATGAGGCCAGCACGACCTCGATGCGGTGGAGCTGGGCCAGCTCCGCCATGCTGGCGAGGTTCTGCTCGATCGCTCCCAGGCCGATCGGCCCCGAGTTCCCCGCGAGGTCGTTGGTCCCCGCGAGGATCATGACCACCCTGGGCTGGAGCCCGATCACGTCCGGGCGGAAGCGGACCAGCATCTGCGAGGTCGTCTGGCCGCCGATGCCCCGGTTCACGTAGGGCTTGCCCGGGAAGAAGCCGCCGTAGCCCGCCTTCGACCAGTTGTCGGTGATGGAGTCGCCGAAGAACACCACCCGCGCTTCCCCGGCGACGGGCGTGGCCAGGGCGACGTTGGCCGCCGCGTAGCGGGAGAGCCGCCCGTAGTCCAGGGAGACGAACTCGAGGCAGGCCGCCCGCTCCTCGCCGGAGAAGCGGCTGCAGCCGGCGGGCCACACCGGGAAGCGCCAATCCGGGGGGGCCGCCGCGTACTGGCCGCGGAACGCCACCTGGGGCGGGGCGGGGGTGGGGACCGGGGCCGCGGCGGCGGGCGTCCCGCGGTGCCAGGGAACGTCGAGGCCCGGGGTGTCGTGGGCAAAGCGCCGGATACCCTGGCCGTTGCCCGCGATGTACATGTCCGAGCAGGGAAGGGCGCCGACCCCGAAGTCGATGTTCGCTCCCGCGGTGGGCCCGAGCGACGTCACCTTGCCCCCGTCGGGAGCGATCTCGTAGAGGGTCGACGAGGCGGTCACGAAGACCCGGCCCTTGGCGTCGAAGGCGATTCCATCCGCCTTTGCCTGGGGGAGGGTGGCGAAGCGCTCACGGCTCGTCTCCGCGCCGTTGCGGATCTCCAGCCGCGTCACCTCCGGAGTGGTCCACGACACCACGTAGAGCCCGCCGCCGCGTCCGAAGGCCAGCCCGTTCGGCGCCGTGATCGGGCTGGTGGTGAGCCGGCTCTTCGTTCCGTCGGGGGTGACCTTGTACAGCTGT
>VBJX01000116.1 GCA_005879775.1 Chloroflexota bacterium | reverse complement strand
GACCTGGCGGGAGCGGATGCCGGCCAGCACCTCCTTGAGGGCGGGCAGGTCGAAGACGTCGCGCAGCACCTCGCGGTAGGTCTCCAGGATGATCGGGAACGACCCGTAGCGGCTTGCGACGGTCAGCAGGTCCGACGACCGCTGGCGCTGCATCCACAATGGCGTGCGCTGCCCCGGCCGTCGCCGCGGCAGGAGCAGGGCCCGCGCCGCGTTCTCGCGGAAGCGGGAGGCGAACAGCGCCGAGCCGCCGAGGGCATCGGTCACCAGCTGCTCGATCTGGTCGGGATCGACGATGAACAGCTCTTCGGCCGGGACCTCGCTTGCCTCGGGAAGTCGCAGGGCGATGCCGTCATCGGTCCAGAGCGCCTGCGCCGGCTGACCGCGTTCTGCCAGGCGCGCCTCGATGGCCATCGCCCAGGGCGCATGGACTCGCCCGCCGAACGGGGAGAGGAGGCAGGCCCGCCAGTCACCGAGCTCGTCGCGGAAACGCTCCAGGACGATCTGTCGGTCGGTGGGCAATGCCCCGGTCGCTTCGCGCTGCTCGGCCAGGTAGGCAACCAGGTTGCGCGCCGCCCGCTCGTCGAGGGCGTGCTCGTCGCGCAGCCGGGCCTCGGCCCGGGCGGCGGGCATCGCGTCCAGCTCCCGCACGAACGCGCCGATCGCTCGCCCCAGCTCGACCGGGCGTCCGATTCCGTCTCCCTTCCAGAAGGGCATCTTGCCCGGCTCGCCGGGAGCCGGGGTGACGATCACCCGGTCCGGCTTGATCTCCTCGATTCGCCAGCTGCTGGCGCCGAGCAGGAAGACCTCGCCGACCCGGCTCTCGTAGACCATCTCCTCGTCGAGCTCGCCGACGCGTCGGCCCTTGCCGCCCTCCTCGCCGGCCAGGAAGACGCCGAAGAGGCCGCGATCGGGGATGGTGCCGCCCGAGGTGACCGCCACCACCCTGGCATCGTTGCGGCTGGTGATGGTGTCGGTGGTGCGGTCCCACACGACTCGCGGGCGCAGCTCGGCGAACTCGTCGGACGGGTAGCGGCCGGAGAGCATGTCGAGCACTCCCTCCAGTTGCTGCCGGGAGAGGTCGCGGAACGGCTCCGCCCGCGTGACGACCCGATGCAGGGAGTCGACCGTCCAGCTGTCGAGCGCGCCCATGGCCACCACCTGCTGGGCGAGCACGTCGAGCGGATTGCGCGGGATGCGGGTCTCCTCGATGGCGCCGTCGAGCATGCGGCGCACCACCACCGCGGACTCCAGCAGGTCGCCTCGGTGCTTGGGAAAGATCCTGCCGGTGGACGGCTCCCCGACCTGGTGCCCGGCTCGTCCGATCCGCTGCAGCCCGGCGGCCACGCTCGGCGGGGACTCGATCTGGATCACCAGGTCGATGGCTCCCATGTCGATCCCCAGCTCCAGGCTGGAGGTGGCGACCAGCGCCGGCAGCCGGCCGGCCTTGAGCTCCTCCTCGATCTGCAGCCGCTGCTCGCGGGCGATGCTCCCGTGATGGGCACGCACCAGCTCCTCGCCCGCCAGCTCGTTCAGGCGGCTGCTGAGCCGCTCTGCCAGGCGCCTGGAGTTGACGAAGACCAGGGTTGACCGATGCGCCCGGATCAGCTCCAGCAGGCGCGGATGGATCGAGGGCCAGATCGAGTGGCGGCCTTCGGGTCCCGTCTCCTCCTCATTCCCTTCACCCGGATGCGCCATCTCCTCGACCGGCACGATCACCTGCAGCTCGAGCGGCTTTCGGGAGCCGGCGTCGACGATCTCGACCGCCCGATCCGTCCCGCCCAGGAAGGCGGCGATCGCCTCCAGCGGGCGCTGGGTGGCCGAGAGCCCGATGCGCTGCGGCTCGCGATCCGTCAACGCGGAGAGGCGCTCGAGCGAAAGGGCCAGGTGTGAGCCGCGCTTGGTGGCGGCGATGGCATGCACCTCGTCGATGATCACCTGCTCCACGCCCCGCAGCGCCTCGCGCGCCTGGCTGGTCAGCAGCAGGTAAAGGCTCTCCGGGGTGGTGACCAGGATCTCGGGCGGATCCCTGACGAGCTGGCGGCGCGCGTCGGCCGGGGTGTCGCCGGTACGCGAGGCGACGCGAACCTCGGGCAGCTCGATGCCGGCCTGCTCGGCGGTGCGCCGGATCCCGGCCAGGGGCGAGCGAAGGTTGCGCTCGACGTCGTAGGTGAGCGCCTTGAGGGGCGAGACGTAGAGCACGCGGAGGCGCCGTTCGCGAGGCCGTGGGACACCATCGGCGAAGAGTCGGTCGAGGCACCACAGGAAGGCGGCCAGGGTCTTGCCGCTGCCGGTCGGCGCGTGGAGCAGGGTGTGGTGGCCGGCCGCGATCTTTGGCCAGCCCAGCTCCTGGGCACGGGTCGGCGCCTCGAATGCCTCGCTGAACCAGGCGCGGGTTGGAGCCGAGAAGGGGGCGAGCGGATCGGTCGACGGCACGATCGGGTCAGTCTAGCGCGGCTGGTCGCAACCGAACAGGCGTGCTATTCATCGGCTGGTTGTCGCACCTCGTATAATGGTTGCATGAGCAACTACCCTGCCACTGACGGAGCGCTCGACGAGCGGGTCCGGCGCGCCCTGTCGAGGGGCCACACCATCGATATCACCACCACCGGTCGCCGGTCCGGCCTGCCGCGCCGCATCGAGCTGGTCTTCCACAACATCGACGGGCACATCGTGATCAGCGGCCTCCCCGGGCGCCGCA
>VBJX01000028.1 GCA_005879775.1 Chloroflexota bacterium | reverse complement strand
CGCGCACCGTCTTGGCGGCCGATGGATCCAGCCCGCTCGTCGGCTCGTCGAGGTAGATCACCTCCGGGTCGTGGAGCAGGGCGCGCGCGATCGCGACCTTCTGGCGCATCCCCTTGCTGAACGTGGCCACCCGCCGGTCGGCGTGCTCGGACATCTCGACGATGCCCAGGTAGCGGTCGACGGCCCGCCGCAGCTCCGCGCCGCGCAGCCCGTACAGGCGGCCGTAATACGCCAGGTTCTGGCGGGCGGTGAGCTTCTCGTGCAGGCCGGGGCTCTCGGTCAGGATGCCAGTGATGGCCCTGATCCGCTGTGAGCCTTCGCCGAGCTCGTGGCCGTTGACGGTGGCACCGCCCGAGGTGGGGGTGATCAGCCCGGCCAGCATCCGCACCGTGGTCGTCTTGCCAGCTCCGTTCGGGCCCAGCAGCCCGAAGATCTCCCCCTCGCCGACCGTGAAGGTCATGTCGTGCACGGCGAGCACGCGCCGGAACTCCTTGCGCAGACCCTCAACCACGATCACGGGCAGATGCTAGCCGCTGCGGCCTGCCGCGGCGTTCGACCGATCGGCGACGGCCGGGCGGTACGATGCGCTCAGATGGCGGAGCGGACCCTCAGCAGCGAACGGCCCTTCAAGGGGCGACTCCTCAGCCTGCGCGTCGACGAGGTGGAGCTCGCCTCCGGGCGCCACGCGACCCGGGAGGTGGTCGAGCATCCGGGCGCCGTGGCGATCCTGGCCTGGGACGGAGAGCGACTGGCCATGGTGCGCCAGTGGCGACAGGCGGCCGGCGCCGAGCTGCTCGAGGTCCCGGCGGGGACCCTCGACCCGGGCGAGCTGCCCCTGGCCGCTGCCGAGCGGGAGCTGGCCGAGGAGTGCGGCCTGGCGGCCGGTGTCTGGGTCGAGGGACCGGCTTTCTACACAGCTCCCGGCTTCTCGACCGAGCGGCTCACGCTCTTCATGGCAACCGATCTGCGGCCGATGGAGGCCGAGTCGCCCGAGGACGAGGAGCTGGAGCGCTCCTGGCTGACGCTGCCCGAGGCGATCGCTGGAGCCGACGACGGCACGATCATCGATGCCAAGTCGCTGGTCGGCATCGCCTGGCTGGCGCGTCGGCTGGCCGCACCGGGAGGCTGACGGTGTGGGAGCTGCATCTTCCCGCCTGGGAGCTGATCGCCAGGTCCGCGCTGATCTACGTCGTGCTGGTCGCCGCGCTGCGCCTCTTCGGCAAGCGCGAGGTCGGCCAGTTCACGCTCGTCGACCTCGTCCTGATCCTGCTCGTTGCGAATGCGGTGCAACCGGCCATGACCGGCCCCGACACCTCGCTCAGCGGCGGCCTGCTCATCATCGTCAGCCTCGTGATCCTGAATCGCCTGCTCGCGCTCGCCCGCGCCCATCTGCCGTGGGTTGAACACCTGCTCCAATCGCCTCCGACCGTGCTGGCCCGCGACGGGCACTGGATCCCCGAAGCCATGGCCAGGGAGGAGCTTTCCATCGACGACTGCGAGATGGCCATCCGGGAGCACGGCATCGCAGATGTCTCACACGTCGAGCTGGCTGTCCTGGAGGCTGATGGGATGATCAGCGTCGTGCCGCGAGAGGGACTCCCCCACGGGCGTCAACGCCCTCGAGTCCGGATCGTGCGCCGGATCTAGTTCCTCAGGGGGCACGCTCCGCCCGGCGCAGGGCGCGCTGGTAGTCGTCGTTGTCCGGCTTGAGGAAGGCGGCCATTCGCAGGTGGCGGCGTCCGTCCGCGGCATTCCCGAGCCGCACCTGCGCCAGGCCCAGCCCGAAGTGCGCGTAGTCGGCCAGTGGGTTGGCCTCCACCATCGCTGAGAACTGCTCGGCCGCCCGGCCATGGTCTCCCTGCTCGAAGTAGGCGCGGCCGAGCGCCTCCAGGATGGAGGCCTTCCCCGGCTCCAGCGCCAGGCAGCGCTCGAGCAGGATGGCCGCCGCGCCGGCGTGGTGCTCGGCGAGCAGGCGGGTGCCGCGCTGGAAAAGGTCATAGGCGCTGTCGCGCGCGTCGGGATCCATCGGCCTCTCGGTCAGGCGGACAGGTCGACCTGCTTCAGGCGCCGATTCTCGGTCAGGCCCGGAATGCGGCCGCGCTTCGCGATCGGCCTTCCATCGATCTCCTTGAGGTCGCCGGTGAAGTCGATGGGGCTGGCGTCGCTGATCGCCGAGCCGACCGCGAACGAGTCGATCGGCGCGCCGGTCTCCTTGAAGAAGGCGATCCGCTCGGCGTCCATGCCGCCGGAGACGACGATCTTCACGCCCGGGTGACCCGCCTGGTCGAGCCTGGCGCGAACCTCCTTGACCAGGTCCGGAGTGACCCTCCCCCGCTCCGAGGGCGTATCGAGGCGCACGCCATAGAGCCGATCGCCCAGCGCCTCGGCCACCCGCAGCGACTCCTCGGCCTCGTCCTTGAAGGTGTCGACCAGCACGATGCGCGGCACGTCGGGATCGATATGCCGATCGAAGGCCTCGGCAGCGCGCACGGTATCGCCGAAGATCAGGATCAGGGCGTGGGGCATGGTGCCGGTGGGCGAGAGGCCCGCCAGCCGCGCCCCCGCGGGCGTCGAGGCGCCCACGCAGCCACCGACCACCGAGGCGTAGTCCATCTGGTCGGCGACGCTCGGGTGTACGTGGCGGGCGCCGAAGCCGATAACGGGGATCGGTGCCGCCACGTCAACGATCCGCCTGGCGGCCGTGGCCCAGCCGGTGCTCTGCGAGAGCATCCCCAGGATTGCCGTCTCGTACAGGCCGAAGGCCGAGTAGCGGGCGGTGATGCGCATCACCACCTCTTTGGGCGCGATCTCGTCCCCGTCGCTGAGTGCGAGAACGGTTGGCGGCGGATCGAGCTCCTTCCCGTTGCCGAGGATCTCGCGCAGGTAGGCGAGCGCCTCCTCGGCTCCGCACAGGATCGCCTGCTCGCGGGCGAAGATCTCCATGGTGACCACCGGGTCGAGGTGCTCTGCCGCCAGGATGCTGCGGGCGCGCTCGAAGTAGACATCGGCGGTTTCGCCGGAGAGCACCTCGGCGGCGGGCTGGAAGACAGGTCGCCGCGGCTGCCCGGGCTCGTCGGTCATGGTGCGGCAGTGTAGTCGGTGGGTCGTCGCCGCCGGCGCGGGCGGAGGGTGAGCACGACCATCACCGCTCCGACCAGGAGCAGCGTGGCGCTGCGCACCATCCCGTCCAGGCTCGCCGACTCCATGCGGCTCTCGGCGCGCGAGATGGCATCCGTGGCTGCCTGCAGGTCGCCGGCCTCGAAATGTTCGGCCGCCTCGTGCAGCACGGCCCGTGGGTCATCGCCGCCGAGCAGCCCGATGCGCTCCAGGATGCTCCGATCTCCCGCCGCGCGGTCCAGCGCGGCCTGGTACGCGGTCACCACCGCCGACTCGGCAGCCAGCTCGGTGCGCGCGCCGGGGCCACCGCCATCGCTTTGCCAGCGCTCCGCCAGCCGATCCGGGGTCGTGAGCCCCGCCCGCGTGATCGCCGCCTGCAGCCCGTCTCGGGGGACCAGCCAGGCGGTCGCTTCGGCGATCGCCGCGTCGGCGTCATCGAAGCGCCACTCGGCCATCGCCTCCTGCACCGGGAGCGGTCTCCCCCAGTCGCCGGCGGCGGCATCGAGCGGTGCCAGCGCCCGGCGCGCCGCCGCCCTGGCCTCGAGCTCGGCTGCCGTCTCAGGCGGGAACACGGTGCTGGCAAAGAGGTCAGCCAGATCGAGCCCGCTCACCACGGCCAGCTGGTCGAGGAGACGTCGCGAGTCGACCGGCGGGTGCGAGGCAGGCGCCGCGGGCTGCGAAGCGGTGGCGGGGTCATAGGCGGAGATCCCCGCCTCGATGCGGGCCAGGGCCTGGCGCAGCCCCTCCTCGCCGACCGCGGCCGCGATCTGGTCGACGGCGTTCCAGGAGGCGGCATAGCCATATGCCTCGCGGGCTCTGTCGTCGGCGGCGGACGAGGTCCACGTCTCCAGCGGGATTGCGTCGGCCGCCAAGGCGGAGCTGCGGGCCGCCGGGTCATAGGGCAACGCCTCACCAAGCTGAGCTGCAGCCGCCGCCGCGAGGTGGGACGCAAGTCCTTCGCGGATCCATCGGTCGCTCGCCAGCGAATCACCTGCCCACACGTGGGCCAGCTGGTGGAGGAGCGTGAACGGCGAGGCGCTGTAGTCGGCCTGGATCTCGGCGGTGGCGGTGAGCGGCTCACCGGCCGCGCCGGGAGCCGCGACGGTCTCGACCACCACCAGCGGACCGAGGCGTGGATACGGCAGCCCCACCCCCTTCTCGAGGAGTGGCAGGCCCGATGCCAGGAGGTCGAGCGTGGCCGGCCCCCACGCCGGATCGCTCGTCCAGGAGCGGACCTGCAGCTCGACCGTGCCGCTGCCGAGGGCCACGGTTCGGCTGGCGTTCGTGTAGGTGATCGGGACGGTGGCCGTGACGTAGGCGACCCAGGTGGCCGGATCGTCGATCGGGCCGCTCGTCAGGTGGGTGCCACCATCGTCGCTGCCGATCGTCAGGGCCGGCCCATTGACCTGGGCGGCCAGGCCGGACGGCAGGTCGATGGTGACCGAGCTGCTCGTCCCGAACCCCCAGGCCGGAAACTGGACCACCTGTGGGCGGACGTGGACATCGGGGGCGCCATCGGGCACTCGGTAGCTCAAGGTGAGGTCCGCCGCCTCGCCCGAGCCGACCCGGGAGCGTGTCGTCACGGAGGCAACCGTGACCCCGTCCTGCTGGATCAGCCTGACGGCCAGGCGCCCGTCGGCGTCCGATGCGGCGAGCGCGGTGGCCCCCACATGGACCGCCAGATCGACATGGTCGAATCCGCTCAGCTGACTCGGAGGGTTCGGCGTGGTGTTGCTGAAGGCCACCTGCACGCTGACGAGGAGCTGGCCGGCCGCCTGGTCGACGGCGTAGCGCGCGACGGTGGCCATGACGTAGTCCGCGCCGAGCACCGAGCCCGACGGTCGCAGGGAAGCCGCCGACGACAGCAGCGTGGCAGCCACCGCGAGCGCGGCGATGCGTCTCACCCACTGCCTCCCAGCAGGCGGGCCAGCAGCCCACGGCGGCGTGGCGGCTCCGGCTGGGGAGCCCAGGCGGGCATCGTCGCCTCCGCATCGGCCCGATAGGCGGCGAGGAGCTCGGGATTACGTCCCGTCCGGTCGGACCAGTCCGGGATCAGCCCGCGGTCCGCGACGGCGGACGCGGTCTCCTCGAGCAGCCGGTCGGCGACGACGGTCAGGCGCGTCAGCGCTCGTCCCAGGAGATCGCGGTCGAGCCCGGCCGGAGGAAGCTCGGTGACCAGCATCGGGCGGTCGTCATCGGTCAGGGCGAACTTGACGAACGGGTAGTCGAAGTTGGCACGGAGCATGCGCTGCAGCACCCGACGCGGGACCTCCATCGCTTCCAGGCCGTAGTAGGCCCAGATCGAGAGGCCGAAGCCGTCGACCCACGCCACCGTTGCGCGCAGGTCGAAGCGGCGCACGCCGTCGAGCATCACGTCGCAGCTCATCGCCGCCTCGCTGGCGTCGCCGGAGGCAGCCACGACCTCGACTCCGAGCTCGGCGAGCCACGCCTCGAGCGGTGGTGGGCCCGTCGGAACGCCGTCAGCCAGCGTGGACCACCGTCTCGCCCGACGCGATGGCCTGCCGTCCCCGATAGTCACTCTCCACCACGGCCGGATCGATCCGGCAGTTCCGCCCGATCCGGATCCCGGCCGGGATCCACGCTCGCTTGCCGACGATCGTGATGCCGGCGTAGAGCCGCTCCGGCTCAGCCCGGTTCGGCCGCAGGTCGGCCCCGTCGCCGACTCGCGCCCCGGGCCCCACCTGGCAGTCCTTGTCGATGATGGCGTTCTCGACGATCGCACCGTCGTGGATCACCGTGTCGAACATGAGGATCGAATTCGAGACCCTTGCCCCCCGACCGATCCTGACCCCCGGCGAGAGCACGCAGTGATCGACGCTCCCCTGGATGACGCACCCGTGACTGACCATGCTGCGGTTCACCGCGGCCTCAGGCCCGATCATGGCCGGCGCGCGTTCCTCGCTCTTGGTGTAGATGAGCCAGCCGCGGTCGTAAAGATCGATCCCCGGATGGTCGGAGAGCAGGTCCAGGTTCGTGCGCCAGTAGGCCTCGATGGTGCCCACGTCCTGCCAGTAGCCGCCGTACTCGTAGGCCTGGACGTGACGTCCACTCTCCACCATGTGGGGCAGTACGTCCTGCCCGAAGTCGACGCGCTCCGTCGAGAGGAGCTCGCGCAGGCTCCACCACGAGAAGACGTAGACCCCCATGCTGACCAGGTTGCTGGTCGGGTTCGGCGGCTTTTCGACGAAGGCGGTCACCCGCCCGGAAGGATCGGCTTCAAGGATGCCGAAGCGGTGGGCCTCCTCGATGGGGACGGTGCGCACCGCGCAGGTGACCTCCGCCCCGCTGGTCCGGTGCATTGCGATGAACGGGCGGTAGTCCATCTTGTAGACGTGGTCGCCGGCCAGGATCAGGACCAGGTCGGGATCCCGATCGGCGATGAACTCCATGTTCTGCAGCACCGCGTCGGCGGTGCCGCGGTACCAGTCCCGCGAGCGCCCGCGCCCGATGTACGGCTGCAGCAGGTTCACGCCTCCGTGGCTGCGGTCCAGGTCCCACGGGCGTCCGACCCCGATGTGGTCGATCAGCGAGCGCGGCGCGTACTGGGTGAGGACCGCCACGTCGGTCATCCCGGAGTTCACCGCATTGGAGAGCGCGAAGTCGATGATCCGGTACTTGCCGCCGAACGGGACCCCGGGCTTGGCGCGCACCTGCGACAGGATCGAGAGCCGCTCTCCCTCGCCTCCGGCAAGGACCAGGGTCAGGACCGACTGCACCACGCGCGAATCATCGCACGGCCGCCGCCGCGCTCAGGTGCCCGGCCTAGCGCCGACGCAGGCGGCGACGAGCCAGGCGCGCCATCCGGGCGCTGAGCGGCAGCAGACCGGCCAGCATCGGGATGCCGAAGATCGGCACCAGCGGCGTGGCGCTTTGAACGGTCCTCGCCGGACCGACCGCGACCGGGCTCGGGATCGGGGTGCACTTGTTCGGGTGCCCCTGGCAGTCGCCTCCCCCCGGCCCATGCGAGGGCGACGGAGTTGGCGTGGGTCTCGGTTTGAGGTGTCCGCAGATCGGCTGTCCGTAGCCGGGCTTGCCGGGCACCGGACTGATCCCCAGCCAGATCCGGTCAGGCCCGTATTGGGCGATCGTGTCCGGATCGCCGCGGGCTCCCGTCTCGCCGTTCACCAGGCGGTCCGCCCAACGCTGCGCGGCATCGGCCCATTCGGGGGGCCGTCGCGGGTCGTTGCGCACCTCCTGGACGATATCGAAGCACGAGCCTCCACCATAGACGACCTCGCCGCTCGGGTTGGGCGTCGGAATGACTCCGCTGAACCTGCCGCCATGGACGTTGTCGACAGGCGGCACGGTCCCATCCAGGAAGGGGATGACCCGGGTCGGGCCGCAGCCGGTGGTGGCGGCCATGCCGCTGAACATGCAGATGTTGGCTGTCACCACCCCTGGGGGCTGCTTGAAGTAGATCTGCGGCACCGGCTTCTGGCCGTTCCAGTCCCACGGCTTGTTGATCGCCAGGTCCATGAAGTCATGCCACAGGTAGAGCGGGCCATTGGCGGCGAAGAGGCCTGCGGCGAGGGGATCCTGGTTGTTGTTCCCCATCCAGACGCCGGTGGTCAGGCTGCCGGGGATGTAGCCGAAGGCCGTCACGTCCTTGAAGTCGTTGGTGGTGCCCGTCTTGGCGGTGGCGTCGCGGCGCACCCCATTGGGGTCGACCAGCTCGGCGCGCCTGCCCCACCACAGGTTGAGACGTGGATCGGTGTTCCCCTGCAGGATCCAATGGGTCAGGTATGCCTCGGCCGGGGTCATCGGCTGGGAGGCCTTGGGTCCGTCCTTGGCCAGGGAATAGATGACCTGGTTGTCGCGGTCGCGGATCTCCAGGATGGTGGTTGCCGGATGAAGCGTGCCCTGGGCGGCAAAGGCGCTGTACCCCTGGGTCGCATTGGTCAGGTTGATCGGCACCGAGCCGAGGGTCAGGGTCAGGCCGGGATCCTGGTCGAGGATGTACTGCTTGCTGGCGACCCCCAGCGATTCGGCGAAGGCGGCGGTGGTGTCGACCCCCACCAGGTACTGCATCATCACCGAGGGCACGTTGAGCGAGTAGCGCAGCGCATCCATCGCCAGCAACGGACCGTGCTGCTGGACATCGGCGTTGGTCGGCAGGTAGGTGCCGAAGCGGGTGGCGGCGTCGACGAACATGGTGGCCGGCGTTCCCTGTCGGGCGCGGAAGGCGGAGGTATACATGAACGGCTTGAAGGCCGATCCGATCTGGCGCAGGCCGAGCCCCGCGACGTCGAACTGGCCCTGCACCCGCGGGTCGTCACGGTTGTAGTAGTCGACGCTTCCGACGTAGGCCACGATCTCGCCGGTGGAGGCGTTGATCGCCACGAGCGCAGCGTTGTGCACGTTGCTCCCAGAGAGGGCGACGACGTACTTGAGAACCTCTGCCTTGGCCGCCTGCTGCAGGCTGTAGTCGAGGGTGGTGATGATCCGATAGCCGCCGGTGCGCACCGCCTGCGCCGGGTCGGCTACCCCCTGTGCCGCCAGGACCCGCTCCGCCTCGCGCTCGACGCGGAAGGCGAACTGCGGCTCGCGGAGGATCGAGGTGACGGTGCTCGGCTTCATATCCTCCCAGGTGGTGGCGACCGCGGCGTTGTAGTCGTCCAGCGTGATGTAGTGCTCGGTCAGCATGCGGTGCAGCACGTCGTCACGGCGCGCCATGGCCGGACCCGGCCCGCGAGGTGCGTCGGCCGGCTGGTACGGGTCGTAGGCGCTGGGGAGCTGCGGCAGGCCGGCCAGGAATGCCGCCTGCGCGAGCGAGAGCTGGTGAAGGTCGTTGATCCCGAAGAAGTTCGCCGCCGCCGCACGGATCCCGTATGAGCGGTTGCCGTAGAAGATCAGGTTCAGGTAGGTTTCGAGGATCTTCTCCTTGCCGGCGCGCCCAGGGTAGGCGGCGGTCACCTCGCGGGCCAGGATCTGCTCGCGGATCTTGTCGGAGAATCCACGCCCCTCCAGGAAGGTCAGGTTGGGCTGGACGCACGGGTCCTCTTCGACCGGCGCAGTGCCTGGGTCCAGCTCCAGCGACGGAGGGGCGCTGGCCGCGGCGTGCGATGCCTCGGCCTGCTTGATCGAGCCGGCGTACTTGATCACCTGCTGGGTGATGGTGCTGGCTCCCCGAACGATGTGTCCGGCTTGCAGGTTCTGCAGGGCCGCGGCTGCCACCGCCTGGTAGTCGATCCCATCGTTGGTCCAGAAGGTGCGGTCCTCGGAGGCGACGGTGGCGTTGATCACGCTGTCCGGGAGGTCGGCGAAGTGGACCTGCTCGCGGTTCTCGCACTCGAAGCGAGCCAGGAAGACCGATCCGGTGCGGTCGTAGACATAGGTCGAGGCCGGCAGCTCGATCCCATCCAGGAGATGCGGATCCGGGAGCCCGCTGGCGAAATATTGGTAGGCCGCCAGGAGGCCGCCGCCGGTGCCGGCAACCATGCCACCCACGAACAGCACGAACACGCCGACGGAGACGGCGGCGAAGGTGGCGAACCCGCGCCCTGGGCTGTGGCGCGTTGCGCGGCGGGTCATCAGGCGATGACGGCGCCGCTGCATGGCGGGGTGCATCAGGCGAACCCTAGCGCATGATCCGGGATCGGTCGAATGGGTCCGAGCGAGCTACGGCAGGTATTCCCGAGGGTTCTGGGGGACCCCGTCGAAGAGCACCGCGAAATGGAGATGGCAGCCGGTCGCCCACCCGGTCCGCCCCTCGTAGCCGATCACCTGGCCGGTGTGCACCTGCTGGCCGAGCGTGACGATCTCACCGGAGAGATGCCAGTAGTAGGTCGCCAGGCGCTGCGAATGCCCGATCACCACGCCAATCGCCGAGTCGCCGTACTGGGCCAGCGGGCGCCCGTCCTCGAGGACGACTCCGTCGCCCGCCGCGTAGATCAGGCCTCCGCAGTGAGGGCTCAGGTAGGCCATATCGAGCCCGGTGTGCCATGTCTCGAAGGGGGTGCGACCGAACTCCTGGGTGATCATGAACGTTCCGTGCTCCGGCCATTCGAAGCGCCCCCGGTAGGCGATGTCGAGCGCGTTGGCCTCGGTCTTGAGGCGCGCGACGAGCGCGTTCTGGCCTTCCAGCAGCTTCTGCTGCGCGGCGACTGCGGCCTGCAGCTCTTGCCCCGTCAGCGTGCCGATCGCGAACTGCGCCTCGCGCGCGTCCTTCAGCGACTGGAGCTGAGCCTGCTTCTTCTCCAGAGCCACGCGAGCAGCGTCGACCTCCGTCTGCTGACCGTCGAGCGCCGCCTTGCGGGCGGCAGCATCATCGCGAAGGCCGGCGAGCGTCTCCTTGCCGAGGGCCAGGGTCTGGCGCCGGACATCAAGCCAGTCGCGGCGGTCGCGCACCTCGGCCGCAAGGCGCTGGTCCTCCTCGGAGAGGGTGAGCATGTACGACAGCTCGCTGGTCGCCTTGGTGAACGAGTCGGTGGAGAGGAGGACCTCCAGGACCGAGGTCTGGCTCTGCTCGTAGGCGGTGCGGAGGTGATCCTGCAGCACCGCTTCGCGGCCGGCGAGGTCGACCTGCGCGGTCGAGATGCTCGTCGCCATGTCCTTCAGGTTGCCGGCCAGTGAATCGATGTCCTGCTGGATGAGCCACAGGACGCCGCGCGCCACCTCGAGGTCGCGGCTGACCTGCTCCAGGTTGCGCTGCGCGGCCGCGATCTCCAGACCCACCGATCCGATGTCGGAGGTGAGGCCGCGGATGCTGGCGGTCAGGGTCGACTGCTGGCGCTGCAGGTCGGCAAGCTCGGTCTGCTGCCTGGCCAGCTCGGCCTGCATCTGCTGCTGCTGGGTGATCGCCTCGTTGACGGTGGGGTCCGTGGCGCGCGCCGGCGACTGCCACGTCGCGGGCCCGATCAGGACCGTGACGAGCAGGATCGCTGCGACCCATGGCGCGGCTGTACGACGGGCGATCGACATGACTCCGTGCGGCGCTCGATTGGTTGCCGCTCCGGCAGCTGCGCGGGCGGGCAGTTCGCGGCTACGGTCGGAGCGATCCCCGGCGTTCCGGGTAAGAGGGCCCAAGGATAACCGACCTGTCCAGACCATCGCCAGCCCTGAATCGCGCGTTGGTCAGGTGCCGAGCAGTACTCCCGTTGCCAATCCCGTGACCGTTCTCGCCGCGGCACCCAGCTGGCCGAGGATCTGCGGGTCGCGCAGGAGGGTCAGCACGGTTCCGACCACCAGGAAGGGCCCGAAGGGCACGTAGCTGCGCAGGCCAACACGGCGGGCGGCAAGCAGCCCGAGGCTGGCGATGGCCACCAGCAGGGCGGCCAGGAAGAGGGCGCCGATGATCCCCGGGAAGCCGAGGAGCAGCCCCAGCGGGGCGACGAGGTAGAGGTCGCCGAGCGCCAGCCCGCCACGCACCACCAGCCCCAGCAGTCCGAGTACTCCCACGCCAGCCGCGGCACCGATCACCGCATCCAGGGGGGAGATCGCCGGGTTGAACGGCACGAAGATGATGGCGCCCACGATGAACGGGTCGAGGAGCAGGTGTGGCAGGCGCCGCTGCTCCAGGTCGGTCGCCGCCAGCAGCACGAGGACTGCCAGGAAGGCCAGGTAGACGAGCGTGCCCGACAGCGGCAGGGCCGAGCGCCAGGCGATGGCGCCCCCCGCCATGGCCGAACCCGCGGACAGCAGGAGCGTGCGCAGCCCAGGTCCGCGACGCGAGGCCTCGTCGGCGGGCCAGACACTGGCCAGCCGCTCGGCGATGACGCCCACGATGGCGAAGCCGATGCCGGCGCCCGCCACGAACGGGGTCACGGGGCCGTGGCCCGTCCCCCCACCGCCTCAGGCCGCCGCGCCACCAGCGCCACCGTAGTCGAGCGCCAGCCGGACGAGCGTCGAGATGGTCGTCCCGAGCGCGCCCTTCGGGTTGTGCGGCTTGTCGCGGATGAGGTAGGCAGATCCGCCGATGTCCACGTGGACCCACGGCACGGTGGCGAACTCGGACAGGAAGACGGCGCTCTTGATCAGGCCGCCCTCCTTCGCCGCGGAGTTCACGAGATCGGCGTGTGCCGAATCGAGTGTGTCGCGGTACTCGGTGGCCAGCGGCATCTCCCAGAACCACTCGCCGGTCGCCTCCGCCGCGTTTCCGACCTGGGCGCCCCACTCGCGCGGACGGGCGAAATAGGCGCTGATCATGTCGCCGAAGGCGATCGCCGCCGATCCGGTCAGGGTGGCCACGTCGACCATGTGGGTGGCTCCCTGGCGCTCCACCTCGATCGTCTTGCCATTCATGGCCTTGACCACGTCGCCCGGTCGCTGGGCGTTGCCGCCGGGCATGTTCTCGACCATGGGTGCCACGGCCATCAGCGGTGTCTGCGGTGCCAGCCGCGCCACGGTCCGTGCGGCGGCGAGCACGGCGGCGGCCCCCGCCTTGTCATGCTTCATCTCCTCCATCCGCTCAGCCCCCTTAAGGCTGATGCCGCCGGAGTCAAAGCAGACGCCCTTGCCGACAAAGGCCAGCCGGCGATCACCGGCCTTGGCCCAGCCCGGCAGCTTGACCGCGATCAGGCGGGGCTCATGGGCAGCCCCCTGCCCCACGCCGAGCAGTGCCCCCATGCCCAGCGCCCGCATCTCGACGGGGCCAAGCACCTCGACCGAACAGCCGTCCGCCTCGAGGCCCCGCGCGGTCTCCGCCATCGCCTCCGGGTCAAGGTCGTTCGCCGACCGGTTGGCCAGGGTACGTCCCCATTCCACTCCGTCGGCGATCTCGGCGGCCGCCTCGAGGGTGCCATCGGCAGGGATCCCATCCCCAACGAGCACCAGCTCCTCGACGCTGCGCAGCATGTCGGGGGTGTCCCGGACACGACCGTAATAGGTGTAGGGGCGGAACGTGCCCTGGGACGCGCCGATGACCGCCGCCGCATAGGCATCCGAATCCTCATCGTCACGCAGCCATAGCGCCATGGAGCGCGCGCCACGCCCCTGCAGGTGTCGCGTTGCCTTCGAGGCCACGCGGCGCGCGCGCCAGGCTCCCCTCCCGCGCCGGCCGGCCAACACCAGCAGCAGCTTTGGAGTTGGAAGTGGCCCGGCATCGACCAGCGCGGTCTCGATCTCGCTGAAGTCGAACTCGCCCCATTCGATCGCGCGCCGCACCGCACCGCCCGCCGCCGCGTCGAGTGCGGCCAGGTCGGGGGGCATCTCGCGTTCGCCCCGAAAGATCGGCAGGGCGAGGACGTCAGCCTGGACGGTCGCGGGATCGGCGCCACCGCTTCGCACACGCATGCATGGCTCCCTTCGTCGTTTTGGGCGCGGCGAGTATAGACGCCGTCACCGGCGGCTCAGTCCCCCTCGCTGAGCGTCGCGATCGCCTCGCGGAGCGCGGTGAGGTCCGACAGGCCATCCGCCAGGCGGCGCAGCGGGATGGCCGTCACGGCGGCGCCTCCCTCGGAGAGTGCCAGGGCCAGCGAGACGTCGGCGCCGCGGGCCGCCTCAGCGGCCTTCGCGTAGTCGTCCGCGGCCTTCGCCGCGGCCACGGGGTCATCGGCGAGCGTGGCGTCGGCCATGGCACGCACGGCCAGGAGCAACCCGTCGGTGGTCGTCAGCCAGAGGGCGAGCGTGACCGGCGGAGACGGCCAGGCGCGGACCAGCTCCATGGGAGCCGCGGCATCGGCCAGGAAATGGAGCGCCGCCTGCGCCTGGTCGTGGTCGAGTGCGGCGAGCGCATCCGCCAGGGCGGCGAGCACCGCATCGGTGGCATGGCGCCGCGCAACGAACGAGGTGGCAGCGTCAGCGGCCTCCCGCAGCTGCCCGGCGATCGACGAGAGCGCCGCCCCGTTCACGCCGGATGGAGGGAGCACCAGGCCGGGGTCGACGGCTGCCGCCGTGCCGCGCAAGGCGACGAGCGCCGATTGTGCCCCGTCGGCGACCTGCAGGCCGCCATCCAGCCGGTCGGCGGCGGCGATGAGGGGCGGGGCTGGCGGATCGTCGCCGGCCACGGTGAGCGCGGCGCCGCTGCGCGCATCGTCGACGGTGGCCACCAGCAGCTCGGTGAGGCGCCGCAGGTCGTCGTCGGCGATCCGTGCCATGCCGGCCAGCCGGGCGGCTCGCCCGGCGGTCGTCGAGGGATCGGCAGAGGCGGGATCGGCCGGCCGCAGGCCGATCACCAGCCCGAGAACCAGGATCGCCAGGACCCCGACGAGGGTCGAGACGCGAATCCGGCCGCCTATCATGGCCCGATGGACCTGGAGGCGCTGCGCGCGCTGCCGAAGGCCGAGCTGCACCAGCACCTGGATGGGGCGATCCGCCCCGAAACCGCGGTCGAGCTGGCTGCCGAGGCGGGGATCTCGCTCGATCTGGACGGCGCCCGGGCCCGGATGATCGCCCCGCCCCACTGCCGCGACCAGGCCGAGCTGCTCACCTACTTCGACCTGCCGATCGCCCTGCTGCAGACGACCCCGGCCCTGTCCCGGGTGAGTGCCGAGCTGGTCGAGGCGATGGCGTCCGACGGGGTCCGATATGGCGAAATCCGCTGGGCTCCCCGGCTCCACCTGGAACGGGGCCTTGCGGTCACCGCCGTCATCGAGGCGGTCGCGGCAGGCGTCGAGGAGGCGGCGCGGCGGCTCGGTGACACGGCGCCGCTGATCGCCCTGATCGTGACGGCCATGCGCTCGCATCCGCCCGGCGCCAACGTGGAGCTGGCGCGCACCGCAGCCGCGTTCGGGGAGCCGGTGGTCGGCTTCGACCTGGCTGGGCCAGAGGCGACATACCCGGCTCCTCCGCACGCCGCCGCGTTCCGAGCCGCCGAAGAGGGTGGGCTGGCACTCACCGCGCATGCGGGAGAGGTGCCGGGACCGGAGCGGATCCGGGAGGCGATCGACCTCGGCGTGCGCCGCATCGCCCACGGCGTGACCAGCGCGCAGGACCCGGCGACGATCGCGCTGGTGCGAGAGCGGGACGTGACCCTCGACCTCTGCCCGACCAGCAACGTGCAGGCGGGCATCGTGCCGGACCTCGCTGCCCATCCACTGGCCCGGCTCCATCGGGCGGGAGTGAGCGTCACCATCTCGACCGACGACCGCACGGTCTCCAACACGACCCTCAGCGAGGAGATGGCGCGCAGCGCGCTCGCACAGGAGATGACGGCCGATGAGCTGGCTGCCATCGCCCTGAACGGCTTCCGGCGCGGCTTCTGGCGGGGTCTGGCGCTGAGCCGGCTGACCGATCTCGCCCAGCGGGCCTGGGGTGCCTGGGCCGTCACCGAACCGGCCATCAGCTGAGCGGGAGGCCCAGGAGCGCCGCGACGTCAGCGGGGCCGGCAGCCACGGCATCCGGGCGACGATCCCCACTGAGCATCTCGGCCGCGGCTTTGTCGACCACGCCGGTCAGCACCAGGATCGAGGCGATCCCGGCCCGCCGTGCGGCGACCATGTCGGCGTCCGGGTTGTCGCCGATGGCCAGCGCCTCACCGGCCGGCACTCCGGCTGCCTCCAGGATGGCCTGGAAGATCGCCGGCTCCGGCTTGCCGATGACCAGCGGCTCGACGCCGCTCGCCGCGCGCACCGCGGCCACGATCGATCCCGCGCCCGGCAGGAGCCCGGTGGGGGTCGGATAGCGCAGATCGGCGTTGGTGGCGATGAAGCGCGCCCCGGCCCGAATTGCGCTGGCGGCGGCGGCCAGGCGCCGGTAGTCGACCTGCGGATCAAGCCCGACGATGACCGCGTCGTAGGCGGTCCCCAACGGCCCGCCGTCGTAGGCGGCTGGCACGGACTCGGCGGCGGGCGTGGCCTCGAAGCCGGCGGCCTGAAGCTCGTCGAGCATGCCCGGCGCTCCGAGCGCCATGACCCGCCGCACCTCCGGCAGGTGGGCATGCAGGTGGTCGATCGTTGCCGAGGTGGACGTGACGATCTCCTCGGAGGCCGTCTCGATCCCCATGGCGGCGAGGCGGCTGACGTAACCCTCCCGCGTGGTCATCGAGTTGTTCGTGGCAAAGCGGACGAGCGAGCCCCGCTCACGGAGGGCGCCGATCAGCTCGGCCGCTCCGGGGACTGCCCGGTCCCCGCGGTAGACCACTCCGTCGAGGTCAAAGATGACCAGGCGTGGACGCAAGTCGGCTGCCTTCATGCTGCCCGATGATAGGGTGACCATCGGGTGGGGGACCGCCAGCGGTGCGACGAAATCTCTTGAGTCCAGTGACCGGCACGGGTATCATCCCCGGGATTCGCACCGGCCTTGCCCTCGGGCCCGGGATGCGACCCTTGCCGTGATCGAACTGCGGCGCCGGGAGTCCGTGATGGAGGGAGAAGGAGAATCCATGCGGAAGCAGCGATGGCTTGGCCCGAGCGCCGCCCTCTTCACCGCCGCACTCATCCTCGCGGCGTGCCAGGGCGCATCCCCCTCGGCATCGGCTTCATCGGCGGCATCGGCAAGCGCGCCAGCGTCAGCCGCACCGTCCATCAAGTTCTTGGCCTGCGAGGTCACCGACACCGGCGGCGTCGACGACAAGGGCTTCAACCAGAACGCGCACGACGGGCTGCTGCGGGCGCAGAGCGAGCTCGGCATCCAGATCGCGCTGCTGGAGTCGACCGCTGACACTGATTACGCCCCGAACATCAACACGTTCATCAGCCAGGGCTGTGACCTGATCGTGACGGTCGGCTTCCTCCTCGGCGACGCCACCAAGGCGGCGGCCACCGCAAACCCGAACCAGAAGTTCGCGATCGTCGACTATGCCTACGATCCCCCCATCCCGAACGTCCTCGGCCTCGTCTTCGACACCAAGTCGGCCTCGATGCTGCAGGGCTACCTGGCGGCTGGCATGAGCCAGACCGGCATCGTCGGGACATTCGGCGGGATCCAGATCAGCCCGGTGACCGACTTCATGGACGGCTACGTGGCCGGCGTGAACTACTACAACAAGCAGAAGGGCACCTCCGTGAAGGTGATCGGCTGGGATCCGGCCACCGCCACCGGCTCCTTCACCGGTGACTTCACCGACCAGAACAAGGGTCGCACCACGGCCGAGGCCGAGCTGCAGGCAGGCGCGGACGTCATCTACGCCGTGGCCGGTCCGGTTGGACAGGGAGCCATGGCGGCCGTCCTGGACGCCGGCAACGCCTACTTCATTGGCGTAGACGTCGACCAGTACATCTCCGTGCCGGGCTTCGAGAGCATCATGCTGTCGAGCGAGCTCAAGCGGATCGACAACGCCGTCTTTGAGGCGATCACCGAGGCGATTGCCGGGCCGTTCCCGAGCAACCTGTACGTCGGTACGCTGGCCAACGACGGCGTCGGCATCGCGCCGTACCACGATCTCGACTCGAAGGTCCCACAGGCCCTGAAGGATGAGATCACCGCGCTGAAGGCGGCGCTCATCGACGGAAGCGTCAAGGCGGACGACTTCAAAGTAGCCTCCTAGCCTTCGTTCATCGACAGGCGGCCTTCGCCCTCGGCGACGGCCGCCTGTCTCTATATCTCCCTCGACTCAGGGAGTTCGCGCACCATGCAGCTCGAGCTGTCGGGGATCACCAAACGCTTCCCCGGAGTCCTGGCCAACGACGGCATCGACCTGACCGTCGCCCCAGGTGAGATCCATGCCCTGCTCGGCGAGAACGGGGCCGGCAAGTCGACCTTGATGAACGTCCTCTACGGGCTCTATCAGCCCGATGAGGGCGAGGTCCGGCTGGATGGGGCTCCGGTCCATTTCACCGGCCCCGGAGATGCAATCGCGGCCGGAATCGGCATGGTCCACCAGCACTTCATGCTGATTCCGGTCTTCACGGTCACCGAGAACATCATGCTCGGCGTTGAGTCGACGAGCGGGCCGCTGATGGTGCTCGAGCGGGGTCGTGCCCGGCGCCGCATCGTGGAGCTCTCGGAGCAGCACGGCCTGCGCGTCGATCCGGACGCGATCATCGAGGACCTGCCGGTCGGTGTGCGGCAGCGGGTCGAGATCCTCAAGACGCTCTACCGCAACTCGAGCCTGCTCGTCCTGGACGAGCCGACGGCGGTGCTCACGCCCCAGGAGATCGTGGACCTGTTCGAGGTGATGCGATCGCTCAAGGCCGCGGGCACCTCGATCATCTTCATCACCCACAAGCTCAACGAGGTCGTCGAGATCGCGGACCGGATCACGGTCCTGCGGCGGGGCAAGGTGGTCGGCACCACCACTCCCGAGACGACGAGTGAGACGGAGCTGGCGCGCATGATGGTCGGCCGCCCGGTGCAGCTGCGGGTCACCAAGGCGCCGTCCGTCCCGCGCGAGCCGGTCCTGGAGGTCCGCGGAGCCACGGTGCGCGACGACCGGGGACAGCTGGCCGTCCAGGCCCTCGACCTGGAGGTCCGGGTCGGCGAGATCGTGGCCATCGCCGGCGTGCAGGGCAACGGCCAGACGGAGCTGGTGGAGGCGATCACCGGGCTGCGCCCGCTCGAGGAAGGCACGATCAGCATCGCCGGTACCCCGATCAGCGCCGATCCACGGCGCGTCTTCCTGGCAGGCGTCGGGCACGTGCCCGAGGATCGTCTCGA
>VBJX01000115.1:3452-4475 GCA_005879775.1 Chloroflexota bacterium | reverse complement strand
GTGCTGCTGGTGGACGAGATCAACCGCGCCACGCCACGGACCCAGTCCGCCCTGCTGGAGGCGATGCAGGAGCGCCAGGTGAGTGCCGAGGGCAAGACCCGGCCGCTCCCCGATCCGTTCCTGGTGCTGGCAACGCAGAATCCGATCGAGCTGGAGGGAACGTTTGCCCTCCCCGAGGCGCAGCTGGACCGCTTCCTGCTGCGCATCGCCATGGGGTACCCGGACGAAGAGGCAGAGCGTCGCATCGCGCGGCGCCACCAGGCGTCGGCGGAGCCCCTCGACGGCGTGACCACGGTGGTGCCGGCGGAGGAGGCGCTCGCCCTGCGCGGGGTCGCCCGCACCGTGCACGTCTCGGAGGACGTCGAGCGCTACGTGGTGACGATCGTGCGCGCCACCCGCGAGCATGCCGACGTGCGGCTAGGAGCCTCCCCGCGCGGTAGCGTCGCCCTGTACCGGGTTGCGCAGGCGTGGGCCCTCCTCGATGGGCGGGGCTTCGTGCTGCCGGACGACGTACGCAGCGTGGCGCACGCGGTGCTGGAGCATCGGCTCCTCCTCGACGTGGACCGTGAGCTGCGAGGGGCGACGGTGTCAGGCGTGGTCCAGCAGGTCATCGACAGCGTTCCGGTCCCGCTGGCGGGCGATACGGTCGCCGAGGCCTGAGCCATGGGGAGTTGGATCGTGCTCGCGATCGCGATGGTCGTCACGGGGGCCGTCGCGAACGCACCCGGCGTGATGCTGATCGCGGTGCTCACGCTCGGCTACGGGACCCTGGCAACGGTGTGGGTCCGCTACGGGATCGCGCGGGTCGAGTACACACGCGAGCTGCCCAGTGATCGGGCAGTGGCGGGTGATAGCGTCCCCCTGGACATTGTCGTGTGGAACCGAAAGTCGCTGCCGCTGCCGTGGGTGACGGCCGAGGATCGGCTCGGCGTGGGCCTGAACGTCCGGGAACGTCCCGTGCTGCGGCGCGACGAGGTTCGGCCGGGGCTGCTCGTTCTTCGCAACGACTGGGCGCTGGCCTGG
>VBJX01000115.1:0-3426 GCA_005879775.1 Chloroflexota bacterium | reverse complement strand
ATCTTCGGTCGCCTGGCGGGCGAGCAGGAGATCACGGCCGCCAACCTTCTCACCGTCGCCCCCAGGATGGCCAACCTGCGGCATGTCGAGCACAACGTCTCGCCACTCGGCGAGCGCAGGGCGCGCAGCTCGCTGACCCACGATCCGGCGCTCATCGCCGGTGTCCGCCCATTCCAGCCCGGGGACTCGGTGCGCCACATTCACTGGCGCGCCACCGCCCGTCTCGGCAGCCTCGTGAGCCGTCGTACGGAGCCCGCCCGCGGCCGCGACGTCGTCCTCGTCCTGGACGTGCAGACGACCGACGGCACGGCCTGGCTCACCTGGGACGAGGACCTCCTCGAGAGCCTCTGCGTGACGGCTGCGTCGCTGGCACGGCACCTGCTGGCGGACGGGGCATCCGTGGGCGTGGCGGCTGCCAGCTTCGCGGGCTCGCCACAGCCGTTTGCCTGGCTTGCGCCGCGGGCCTCGCTCGCTCAGCTGCCGCGAGTCGGCGAGCTGCTGGCGCGCATCGGGCCCATTCCCTCCCGACCTCTGAACGCGCTGCTCGCCTGGGTCACCCGGCGGGTACCGGCCAGCACCTCCGTCATCCTCATCACGGCTCGTCAACCGGGCCCGTACGTGGCGCCCCTGCGCCGCATGAAACGCCTCGGCTACGGCGTGGAGCTGGTCATGATCGGAACCGATGCCGCCGACAGCGCGCCACCGCTTCGTGTCGCGGGGCTGCGAGTGCTGAGAGGCAGCGTGGACCCGAGCTGGCAGGACCCCGATGCGGTCACGTTGGCCGGCTAGGGTCCTCCTCCCAGCGGCCCAGTCGCTCGCCGAGGGCAGCTGGCTGGCAGTGGTCTATGCCGCGCTGCAGGCGGCAGGCGGCGAGATCGCCTATCTGGGGCCGATCGAGCTGAGCGTGCTGACCGCGGCGGGCATGGCGTGGGGTCGCCGCGCACGCTGGAGGTCGCGAACCGCCGATGCCCTCGGCCTGCCATTGCTGGCGCTCGTGGCTGGCCTCTTCGGGTGGCTGCTCGATCCGGACGTCCGTTTTGCCCTCGTACAGGGCAACGTCACGCTCGCGATGAGCCAGCATCTCCCCGGCCTGCTCGGCGCGGTGGCGTTCTGGCGAGGAGACTCGCACCGCCTCCGGGAGGAGGATGCCGCCAGCATCGACCGGCTGCTGCGCTGGGCGGTGCCAGGGCTGGCCGTCCCCTGGCTCATCGGCTATGCGGCGGCCACGGGACAGTTGGAGGAGGGCTTTGCGGCGGCCGCGTTCATGGCCACCGTCCTCTTTGTTGGCTCCGCCTTCACGGCCTTGGGCCTGGCGCGGCTCGAGGCAGTGCGAATCTCGACCGGGAGCGATTGGCGCGGCAACCGCTCCTGGCTGTTCATGATCCTCGGTCTGGCGGCGGCGCTCACCCTGTTGACCATCCCCGCCGCCGCCATCCTGCACATCCCGGCGCGGAGCCTGCTCGGCACCCTGGCTGGTCCGCTGCAGACGTTGTTCGTCCTCGTGGTTCTCCTGACGCTCCCGATTTTCCTGCTCGCCGCGGTCGTTGCCGACTTCCTGAGCTCGCTTCTGCCGGGAAGCTTCCATCTGGCGCGTATCAAGCTGCCCTCGCTGGACTTCTCGGGTCGAGGTCAGAGCTCCGATGTGGCGACCACCATCATCAGCCTCATCGTCGCCGCCATCTTCCTGGTCGATCTCCTGGTCTTTGCCTGGGTCATCTGGGACGGCCTGCGCGAGCGCTGGCGGCGGCTGAATGACGCCGACCCGGCCTTCGAGGAGCGAGCGATCATCGTCCCGGTCGCGGCGCCCCGCGAGCGCGCGGCGCCCAGGGCACTTCACGCACGTGGCCGTCACGCCACGGACGATCCAACGGGCGCCTACCTGGCCGCCCTGGACGCGCTGGCCGAGGATGGCCGATGGGTCCGCCGGGAGCATGAGACGCCGGCCGCTCACCTGTCGCGCTCCAGGGGGGAGGGGCTCGTCAGTCCCTCATTCCGGCGCCTGGCGCTCGCCTACCAGCTGGCGCGATACAGCCCGCGACCGCTCCCTCCCAGGGAACACGTCCGATCAGCTGGGCGCCTGCGCTCGCTGCTGGGGTGGCTCCACGGAAGCGGCCGCACTCCCGATGCCTGACGGTAAAGGCAAGCATAGATAGTCTTTACGGCAGATCTCTTGACAATGCCATTGTCAACTTCTATGGTAGAACCACGTTCCAATCTCACACGCCGTGAAGGAGGTTCGACAAATGGCGAACATCACCCGATACGATCCACTTGGCGAGATGGTGACGCTGCGTCAGGCGATGGACCGGCTCTTCGAGGACTCGTTTGTGAGCCCGCTCACCTGGCGGACCCTCGAAGGCGAGATGCTCACGCCGGCCATGGATGTGCACCAGACCGCTGACGACATCATCGTCAAGGCCGCCCTCCCGGGCGTGAAGGCCGATGACGTCGACATCACCATCACCGGCCAGACCCTCACCCTCCGTGGCGAGTTCAAGGCCGATGAGAACGTGAGCCGCGACCAGTACCTGTATCGCGAGCGCCGCTATGGCACCTTCAACCGCCAGCTGCAGCTCCCCGTCCGGGTTCAAGGTGACGCCGCCAACGCCACCTTCGAGGATGGGCTGCTGACGCTGCGCATCCCGAAGGCGGAAGAGGTGAAGCCCCGTCAGATCCAGGTCAAGCCGGCGACGAAGTCGGCGCCCACGAGCGGCGGCACTGTCAAGCCGTGACCGCCCGGTGCGTCAGTCAACGCAATCAGAGCACGACCGGCAGGTCGCGGAGCAGCCGTTGAGCGCACTCCGCGACCCCAACCGGCCGCGCTACTTCATCAGCATCGCCGCTGAGCTGGCGAGCGTCCATCCACGGACCCTGCGGATCTACGAGGAGGAGGGCCTCCTCTGTCCGCAGCGTCGCAATAACCTCCGCCTCTATTCGGAGGCTGATCTCCAGCGGGTGCGTATCATCCGCTTCCTCACCCGTCGCCAGGGGGTCAACCTGGCGGGCGTCAAGGTCATCCTGCAGCTCGAGGCGCTCGGCAAGATCCGCGTCTACGACCTGTTCGATGGGTCTGATGTCGAGCGATACGTCGAGGAGGGCGAGCCGGAGCCGGTGAGCGCCTCGACGGAAGGGACACGTGACCGACCATGAATGACGAGCTCCGCGACGGCGACGCCGAGAGCATCGAGAACCCGGAGACGACCCCCAGCGGCGACGCCGTGGAGCGGAGCGTCGAGCAGATCCAGGTGCTGCCTCTCGTTGCCCTGCGAGACACGGTGATCTTCCCCGAGATGATCGTGCCCCTGCAGGTCGGACGGGACCGCAGCGTCAAGGCGCTCGATCGTGCCGTGCGAACCTCCCAGCCGGTGGCGTTGATCACCCAGCGGTCGAGCGAGACCGAGGAGGTCAACGCGGTCGACGAGCTCT
>VBJX01000114.1 GCA_005879775.1 Chloroflexota bacterium | reverse complement strand
GTCAAGACCTTCTCGCTGCTGGGGGATGGGGCGGCCGCGCGCGAGTGGAGCGCGCGCGGCCGGTCGAAGTTTCCCCGCGACCCGCGCTTCCGCTGACGAGTCCGGCGCGATTCGTGGGGCAGCATCTCCCTCCCCCTACGTGGGGAGGGCTGGGGTGGGGGGTCGATGAACTAGTCGCCGCGGAGCGCCTGGGCGGCCCGACGGCACCGCGCCGCCGCCGCCCCGTCCCTGGCCGCGTCGAATCCCTCGGCGAGGCTCCGCCAGGCCTCGGGGCGCCGCGGACGCGCGGCTTCCGCCCGACGCAGCAAGGTGAGTCCCTCCTCGCGGTGCCCCTGAAGGATGACGACCTGGCCGAGCACGGCCAGGGCCCAGGGATGGCCCGGATTGGTGGTGAGCACGGCGCCCGCCTCCTCGCGGGCGCGCGCATGGTCACCGAGCCGCGTGTAGACGCGGGCGAGATCGATGCGGGCATCGGTGTCGGCGCTGGCGGCCGCGGCGGCCAGGCTCTTCGCCGCTTCCTCCAGCTTTCCCTGCGCCGCGAAGAGCCGCCCTTGCGCGGCCAATGCCTCGGGGTCCTTGGGCTCGGTGCGGAGGAGCTCGCCGATGAGCCGGCCCGCCTCCTCGGTCTTGCCCACCAGGACGAGCGTCTCCGCCAGGCTCGACCGCGTCCGCCGATCGCTGGCATCGGTCTGCTGGAGAGCGAAGCGCAGCTCCTTCTCCGAGTCTTCCATGCGATTCATGTCACGCAGCAGCTTGCCGTAGTTCTGTCGCACGGCGGGGCGATCGGGATCGAGCTCGAGCGAGCGATGGTAGGCCCGCGCCGCGGTAGAGAGGCGGCCCGCACGGTAGGCCAGCGAGGCCACCGTGGTCTGGGCGAAGGGGTTCCCCGGATCCGCCTCCGCGATGGCCACCGCCTCCGCGGAGGCCCGCTCGAGCGGGATGTTCTGCGCGCGGAGGATGATCTGCATCCGCTCGTAGAACTGCACGCGGTCGCGAGGGTCGGGCAGGCCGGGCTCGTCGAGCTCGCCTCCGCCCCCCGATCCGCCGACGTAGCCGAGGCTCTTGAGGTTGGCCTCCTGCTCCGGCGTGATGGCGGCGGTACGGGCGTGATCGCCCCCCGGGGCCATCCTGGCCATGGCGGCCCGCAGATCGGCGCGCATGCGCGCGACGCGGGGCGGTTCCTCCGCGGCCCGATCGCGCGTCTCCCCCGGATCCTCGGGCAGGTGGAAGAGCTCGGCCCGGCTGCCGTCGATCAGCTTCCAATCGCCCGCCGTCCACGCGCGGAGCGACGACCAGCGGCAGTTGAGACGCCCGAAGAGGCTCTCCGCGTAGAGGGGCTCGGGCGGGAGCCGTTCGCCGCGGAAGGCCGGGCCAAGGTGCCGGCCCGTCATCTCCGGTGAGGGCTCGAGCCCCAGGAGGCGGAGAAGGGTCGGGGCGACGTCGACGGTGGTGACGCGGCCCGACACCGTCACCCCGGAGGGCACGTTGGGCCCGGCGAGGAGGAAAGGGACGCGCAGCGTCGACTCGTACAGGAGCACCGCGTGGGTGACCTCGCGATGCTCTCCCAGCGACTCGCCGTGATCGGACAGCACCGCCACCACGGTGTCCTGCTCGTGGCCCGAGGAGCGCAGCCAATCGAACAGGCGCCCGAGCTGGGCATCGGCGAACGCGATCTCGCCGTCGTAGGGCCGGCCCGCAAACGCCGTCCGGTACGGCTCCGGAGGGTCGTACGGGGCGTGCGGGTCGTAGAGGTGCATCCAGACGAAGAACGGCGGGTCCGCCGGTGCGGCCAGCCAGCCGAGGGTGGCGTCGACCACGTCGTTTGCGGGGCGCTGGGCACCGGCACCGGGGATCGGGCTCTCCTTGAAGTCCTCGCTGAACGTGTCGAAGCCCTGCCGGAAGCCGAACGCGGCGGCGACGGGGTAGGCGCCCACGAAAGCCGCGGTGCGGTAGCCCCGCGCCTTGAGCAGCGTCGCCAGCGTTCGGTGGCGTGGATCGAGAGAGAACACCACGTTGTCGCGGACGCCGTGCACGGGCGGGTAGAGACCGGTGAGGATCGTCGCGTGCGATGGTCCCGTCATGGGCACGGGGCTCTGCGCGTGCTCGAAACGGACGCCGCGCGCGGCCAGGGAGTCGAGGGTTCGGGTCTGGGCTGCCCGGTCGCCGTACACGCCCAGGTGGTCGGCGCGCAGGGTGTCGATGGTGACGAGGAGCAGGTTGAGGCGGGGAGAGCGGTGAATCCCCCACCACGCGACGGCGAGGCCGATGGCGGCGATGGGGACCGCCGCCCTCGTGGCCCATCCTCTGCGTCCGGCGGGCGCCCTCGGCGGGCCGCTCGCCGTAGCCGCCCGCGGACGTTCCCTCCTCGGCTTGAGCACCTCCGGGCGCGCCACCCAGGCATTCTAAGGGCCGCCAAGGACCGCCGGAAGAAGCGCACGGCCCCGGGGAGCGCCCCGGGGCCGTGTACGAAGCGACGGCGAACGGCTAGAAGCCGAAGCGAAGCCCGATACGGAGGATCCGTGGGGACAGCACGTCGGTCGGCGAACCGAAGGCACCGGAGTTCGCCTGGCGGTTGCGCCCGAGGATGGTCCCGCTGTTGAACGCGTTGAAGAGGTCGGCCGTGATTCCCAGGGTGGCGCGCCCTCCCAGCTTGACGTTGTTCGCGAGGCGGAAATCCACGTCCCAGAGGTTCTTGTAGCGCTGGTCGTCGATCTTCGCCACCGCCAGGGTTCGGATCGCGCCGTCCCCGCCCGCGTTCAAGCGGAGGACGACGGGGTAGACGTATCCCTGATGGCCGAAGATGCTGGTGCCCACCTCGAAGTTGCCGGGGAGCTGATAGACGGCGTTCGCGACGATCTGCCACCGCGCGTTGAAGAAGATGTCGCCCTTGCCCGAGCCGCCCGAGCGCGGCGCGATCTGGCCTCCGTCCACGCCAGGGCCGGAGTTGCGGCTCTGGGCAGAGCCCGCCTGGCCGCCCGTGGTGTCCGAGCGGGTCGGACTCTGGATGG
This sequence comes from Chloroflexota bacterium, assembly GCA_005879775.1. Lineage (GTDB taxonomy): Bacteria > Chloroflexota > Limnocylindria > QHBO01 > QHBO01 > CF-167. The sequence goes on along the minus strand of VBJX01000114.1, from coordinate 659 downwards.
CGCCCGGCCCGATGTTCTCGTGCCAGTCCATGAGGGAGAAGGCCGCCCGCGCGAACCATTTGTTGGACATCCGCTTGACGAGGGTCAACTCGAGCCCGCTGTATCCCGTGCTGTAGTCGGGCCGGTTGGTGAGGATCTGGCCGCTGTTGCTCGCGCTGACCTTGGCCGGGTCCGGCGAGAAGGTCTGCGCCGTGTAACCCCTCTCGGTCACGGGGGCGTTGGGCGTGTAGTCGGCGGACGTCATGCCGATGCGCGGGAAGTAGCTGGAGACGTCCGTGACCTTGCGCCAGGTGTAGGCCGCGCCCACCGCGAGGTTGCCGCCGATCTCGCGGTCGATCCCGACGATGACCTCGTTGTCCTTGCTCGCGTGGTAATTGGGGTCGATCCTGTTGGGGGAGACGGTCGCCGCCGGATGGGCGGGGTCCACGTTGTTGTAGTAGAGGACCCCCTCGTTGAGCAGGATCTCGTCCTTCGACGCGAAATGGTCGTTGTTCTTGTCGACCCATCGATAGGCCAGGAACGTCGAGTAGCCGCCCACCGGGTTCGCCACCGTGACGTCGTTCGGGAAGAGCTGGCCGGCGTAGCGCGCGTAGGAGGCGCGGAGGACGGTCTTCTTCGCCTGGTCGAGCCCGACGGCGAGGCTCACCCGGGGGGAGACG
>VBJX01000027.1:11591-24134 GCA_005879775.1 Chloroflexota bacterium | reverse complement strand
GCTCCTCGACCGTGCTCGACCTCGACCAGGTGCGGTGCGCTTCGTCGGCTGCGGCGATCGCGGCCTCGAGCCCGGCGGCCGTGACGGTGTCGTAGGTCCTGACCGTCTCGCCCGTGGCGGGATTGGTCACGGCATAGCTCATCGTGTGGGTCTCCTTGTCAGTCTCCACGCCAGAGCCGGTCTGCCGCGGTGGAGCCCCGCCCGGGAGGCGGGTCGGGTCGGCTGGGGCGATTCTACTCGTGCTCTCGCACGGGGAGGAAGCCCCCATCGGCCGCGCGGGCCATCACAAAGAGCAGGTCTGCAAGCCGATTGAGGTAGGGCACCACCTGGGAGTCGGGGAGCTCGCCGGCCTCCACCAAAGCCACCGCTCTGCGCTCCGCGCGACGCACCGTCGAGCGGGCCAGGTCCAGCGCGGCACCGGTCATCGTCTCGCCGGGGAGCACGAATTCGGCGGGCATGTCGTTGCCGTGCCCAGCCTCGATCGCGTCGATCTCGCCCTCCAGCCAGGTGACCATCTCGGCGGTCACGCGGGTCGTGCCGTCGGTCAGCCGGTCGCGCCGATCGACGTGGGTGGCGAGCTCGGCACCCACCACGAAGAGCTCGCGCTGCAGCCGAACGATGAGGGTCGCCAGCTGAGCCTCGGTCCGGTCTGTGGCGGCGCCGATCGCCGCTCGTGCCAGGCCCAGCGCGGAGACCGCTTCATCGGTGGTGCCGTAGGCATCGGTCCGGGGGTCGGCCTTGCTGACCCGGTCACCGCCGTACAGGAGCCCCGTCGTGCCGGTGTCGCCCTTCTTGGTGTAAATGCGCATCGGGGAGATGCTACTGCGGCGCTCCGTCGCAATCGGGACCGCTCGGCCCACAAACAGCATTAGTGGATCTGCGCCGATGATTGCCCTGGCGCAATAGCTCACCAGCAGTATTGGTGAGGCGACGCCGAACCAGCTCCTTCAGCGTCCGTTCACCAACCCTGTTTGTATGGCCGGAGGCGTGTGCTAACTCGGCTGTTGGGCGATCTCCCTGACTTCGAAGGTGCCGCCCTCGAATGGGGCTCGCTTGAGCCACTCGATCGCGTCCTGCATCGATTCGACCTGCCAGATCCAATAGCCGCCGACGAGCTCCTTGGCCTCCAGGAAGGGACCGTCGGTGACATTCCGCGAAGATCCCTTGAATCGGACTCGCGCGCCCTTCGAGCTGGGCTGGAGCCTGCCCGCGTCGATCAGCACGCCGGCGGCAGCAAGCTCCTCGTGGAAATGGTTGATCGCCTCCATGCCGTCCGGGCTGGGCGGCGGAGCGGATTGGGTCTCCGACTCAGGGCTGGTCGTGGCAATGATCATCACTCGCATGGTCTTCCCCTTGGCTGGCGGGCGGGGTTGCGCATCTGCCTGGCGCTTGCCGGCACCCATACCCACGTCGAACAGGCCAGGGCGGTATCGACAAATTGACGTCCGTGATCGGGCGCGGGTGCGACCGATCTAGAAGAGGCCGGGCGGAGGCTCCCAGCGATCGGCCAGCAGGGTGACCTTGACGGGCGGCCCGACGACCTCCTCGGTCTTGGTCTTGATGGTCTGGATCAGCTCCCCCGCCCATGGGCAGAAGGGGGTGGTGAGCACCATCTTGATCTCGGTGGGCGTGCCATCGGCCCCGATCTCGACGTGCTTGATCAGGTCGAGGTCGACGATGCTCATCCCGATCTCCGGATCGTGGATGTCATAGAGCGCGGTCATCACCTCGTCGACCTTGGCGAGGTTGGAGTCGATGGTCATATCCCGACCAGTTTAGCAAGGATTCCCGGGGAGCCCCTACACCAGCCTCGTGTCGAACTTGGGATGCGGGTTGGGAACCGGTGGCCGGACGCGGGCAAAGCCCTCGTACACGGCACCCTCGCGGTCGATCGCGGCACGCAGCTCGAGCACCTCGGCCGCGGCATCGGCCTGGCTGGCGTGGCAGGCAAGCGCCCCGAGCTTGCGGCCGGCGACCGGGGTGATGTCGATCCGATGCGTCGCGGCACCCTCCTCCGCCGAGAGGTCGTAGCGCTTCGTGCCGGGGCCGAAGACGGGAGCCACGACGTAGACCGCGTTGGGAGCCAGCCCCGACTCGGCCAGGCGCTCGATCGCCCAGCGCGTGGCCGCCCCGGCCACGACGTGATCGGGGTCGTTCGTCACTCCGTGCTTGCCGAAGGTGATCACCGCGTCCGGGCGGCGGTCGGCGAGCCAGGCGGCGATCTCGTCGACGAGCAGTGAGAAGGTGACTTCCGCCAGGCGCCCGTCGGGGTGGTCGATGACTGTCACCTCGGCCATCCCGATCTTGCCGGCGGCGCAACGCATCTCCTCCTCGCGGGTCTCCGCGAGGTCAAGGTCGGGCGTGCCGTCCTCGGTCCCCGCCTCGCCGCGGGTCAGGAGCAGGAGGCGAACCGTGCGCCCCGCGTCATGGGCCAGGGCCATGGCCCCGGCACAGGCGAAGCTCTCATCGTCGGGGTGCGCGAAGATCGCGGCCAGGCCGCCGGTCTCCTCGTCGGGGCGATAGGTCACCGCTCCTCCTCGTCCTCGTCGGGGTCGTCGCTGAGCATCGAAGCACCGCGCTGCTCGACGGCGCTCCTCATCGTACGCAGCACGGCCAGCTTGGCGCTCGCCACCTCCGCCATGAAGCGGTCGGTCCCCGGCGCATCCAGGGCCGAGCCGGGAGCCGCCGAGTCGCGACCCACGTTCAGCCAGGCGAGGTGGTATCGGTCCATCCGGCCCCAGACACGCTCGAGCAGCTCGTCCGAGTTGAGGAGCCAGGCCCGAAACAGGTTCCAGTCCGGGGTCGCCAGGACCGCCTCGCCGTCGGCGATCAGCTGGTCGGTGAGCACCAGGAATCGCCGCCGGGACATCACCGAGCGGCTGGCGGGAGGGGTTGGCATGCTCGCGAGGATAGCGCGGCCCGGGAGCGCCGCGCCCCTTCGTACTATTGCTGGCTCCTCGATCGGCCACCGAGACTCGCGGTGCACGCCCGCACCGTTGAACGGCAGCCTTGGATCGATCCCGCGCGGTCGCCGTACTCCGCACCGGAGCCCGCCTGGTGGCGGTGCTCCTGCCGCTGGTTGCCCTCGCCGCCGTGCGGCTGGCATCGGCCGACACTGCACACCTGCAGTCGTGGGTCATCCCTGCGGTCTCGGCCGTGGCGGCGGCATTCGCCGGCGCTGCCCTGGTGCCGATCGCCGCGGCTGCGCTCCACCGCGGGCGCCTTCGCGACCTGGCGGACGCGACCGGTCTGGCCGTGCTCACCGCCATGCTGGGTGTGATCGCGGTGGATCCTCGCAATGCGACCGCTGCACCGGCCGGCCTGGCGCTGGCTGCCGTCGCCTTCCTGGTCGGGTCCCTGAGCCGCGCTGCGGTCCTCAACGATTCGCGTGCCCGATGGGGCAGCGCGGTCGTGATCTTCGTACTGGCTGAGCTGTCGCTGGCGGGGATCCTGTTGATGGGTGCGAGCGGGATCGATCCCCGGCTTGAGACGCTCCTGGCGCCCTCCGCGGCGGTCCTCTTCCTGGCGGCGGGGGCCGCGAGCCTGGGTGTTCCGGAGCGGGCCACCGCGATCGGCGTCCTGACCTCTGCGGCCGTGGCCCAGGCGCTCGCCTCGCCGGGCGGCGTGGGATCGCTGGCCGGCCCAGCCGGGATCGCGCTGGGCGCGGCGCTGCTGGGCTGGCAGCTCGTGCTGCGCGAGGCCGCCGCCGAACAAGCGCCGGAACAGCCGGCCGAGCCGCCGCTTCTTCCGGGCCTCGCCGCCGCGCCGCTCGAGTCGGAGCACGAGTCCGAGGCTCGGCTGGCGCGCGAGCTGCGCGGCACGATCGAGGAGCTCATCGAGAGCCGGCGTATCGTCGACCTGCAGCGGGCCGAGCTGGAACGGACCGCGCGGATGGATCCCCTGACCGGCCTGGCGAGGCGCGACACCATCCTGGAACGGCTTCACATCGAGGCTGCCGAGGCCCGCCGCTACGCGCACCCGGTGGCGCTGGTCCTCGTCGACATCGACAACTTCGGCGCGCTGAACCACGAGCACGGTCTGGAGACCGGTGACGCGCTCCTGCGCGAGGTGGCGCTGCGCATGCGCCTCCGCACCCGGGAGGCCGATGCCCTCGGGCGCGTGGGGCCTGACGCCTTCCTGGCGATCCTGCCGCATACCGACGAGCGCGGCGCAACCGGCCTGGCCGAGGCCCTTCGCAGCCGGGTCATCGACCGCCCACTCGCCAGCGCCACCGGAGAGGTGACCGTCTCGGTCTCGATCGGGATCGCTCTCATGCGCCCGGGGATGAGCTTCTCCGACGAGGAGCTGCTGGCCGCCGTCGAAGAGGCGCTCGCCTCGGCCCGGGCTGCCGGTGGAAATCGGATCGCGTTCGATCGGCTCCATGGGCTGGCGCGCCTCGAGGAGCGTCCTGCGATAGATAAACAGGACGCGGGTGACCGCTCGGCCGGGTAGCGCAGAATGACGGCCATGCTGGTCTGGATCGGGCGATTCCTGCTGGTCGTGGGAGTTGTCGGGCTGGTCGCGGGGTTGGCAAACATCGTCGCGCCGGGGTTGGTCTTCCCGTCTCGACAAACCTGCATCACCGATTACGACCTCCTCATGTGCTACATCTACCCATGGGAGGGCGCAGCCTGGTTGGGGCTGATTGGTAGCGCCGCGCTAGTCGTGGCGGGAGCTGTCTTGTGGCGGCAAAGCGCCCTTATTGACAGATCGGCGGACGATACAAGATAGCGGCATCGGGTTATCCACACCGCTACATGTTGTGGATAAGCCCGCCAAATCGAGGGTCGGCCATGCTATTCTGAACCGACCATGCCGGTCGATTCCGCCCTCTCCGCCAAGCTCATCTTCCCCACGAAGGAGATCGTCGAGGAGTACTACCTCCCGATCATCTACACGGCCTGCCGCACCTGCTATTCCGAGCAGGTTCCGGACCAGATCTGGGACAAGGCGGTCAGCCGCCAGGTCGCCGACGAGAAGCAGCAGAGCCTGGTGCGCAAGGTGATGGAGTCGGGCCACGGCTCGACGATCGAGCACGTGAACTTCACCTTCGCCATCTCGGGGGTAACCCGGACCCTCTCCCACCAGCTGGTGCGCCATCGGGCCGGGACGGCCTTCGACCAGCAGTCGCAGCGCTACGTGGCCTTCAAGAAACGCGACAACTACACGATCCCCGACAGCATCACCAAGGGCGACCTGCCCGATGACCTGGCCCAGCGCTTCCAGCAGGCGGTCGACGACAACCTCGACCTCTACGGGCAGCTCCTCCAGGCCGAGGTCCCCGCCGAGGACGCGCGCTTCATCTTCCCCAACGCGATGCAGACCAACCTGGTCATGACCGTCAACTTGCGGGAGCTGATCCACATGTCGGGGCTGCGCCTGTGCACCATGGCCCAGTGGGAGATCCGCCAGCTCTTCAAGCAGATCCGCCACGAGATCTTCCGCGTCTCGCCGTTCTTCGGCTCGTTCCTCGCCCCCAAGTGCGTGCCACTCGGCTACTGCGACGAGATGGGCAACCGGGACGAGCATTGCCGCATCCGACCCCACCGCGACACGGTGATGGCCGTGTGGGAGGCCTATCGGGCCGGCAACCTGGCCGAGACCGATGGACCGATCGTGCCCGAGACCTCGCCCTTCCGCCCACGACCGAGGAAGGTGCCGATCCCCGTGGCGGCCGGCGAAGTTCAAGGCGAGACGATGCCGCTGCACCATGCCGAGCCGCCGGAGGCGGCCATCGGGCAGGCGGGAGGCGCCGACCGGGTCTAAGGGCTCGGCCTAGTTGTCGGTCGTCACCCCGTCGCCCAGCGAGAAACGGCGCAGCTCCTCCTCGGCCTCGTCGCGCAGGCGAGTCGCCTGGCCGACGAGGAATGGGGTCATCTTCGTCGAGTCGACGATGAGCAGCGTGTGCCCGCGCTCGTTGCGATCCAGCACGATGCGATCTTCGCCATGGAAGCTGATCGCCCAGTTGGCCTGCAGCTGGACCAGCTCGGCCAGCACCATCTTCTCCGGGAAGTACCAGTCCAGGTAGGTGGCGTTCAGGGTTGCCACCACGTCCCGCAGCTGGTGGGTCGTGTTCCGCTTCACGCGCGCAAGGAAGTGGACCACCCGAACTGAGGCGAACGGGTCGCCGACCCGCGCGATCTGCGGCGGCGTCAGGTTCGGATCGGGCATCCCCTCCGGCGCGGCCCCGATGATCGAGTCAGTCACCGCCGTAGTCTGCCCGCGGGCGACAGGGGTTGTCGACCGCGCGCACGCCTAGCCGATGCGAGTCCCGAGCGGTGCCTCCGGCGTCGGCTCGAGGAGCCAGACCTCCCCGCCCTGGTCGCCCTCCCCCATGGCGCCGAGCACCAGGACCTCGCTGGGAAACCCGGCGATGCGGCGCGGTGGAAAGTTGACGACCGCCACCACCTCGCGGCCGACGAGGGCGGAAGGATCGGGGTAGGTCACGGTCAGCTGCGCCGCGCTGTCACGCTCGCCAAGCTGCGGGCCGAAGTCGATCCGGAGCTGGTAGGACGGCTTGCGTGCACCTTCCAGTGGCTTGGCGGCGGTGATGCGACCGACCCGCATATCGACCCGTGCGAAGTCATCGAACTCGATCATGCATGCACCCTAGCAGCCAAAATGCCCGGCGGGCCGGGCCTTCGGCGGCGAGCAGGCTGCTCAGTCGCCGGGCTGATCCTCGTCGGCCTTGTCGGCCGTGTCGGACGTGTGGCTCCCGCCGGCTCCGCCACCATGCGCGTGGCCGTTGCTCATGATCTTGCCGATGCCGGGCGACAGGTCGAGCGACGCATCGGCCTCCATCAGCTTGTGGGCGATCTCGCCCCAGCCCATCCCCGAGTCGAACATGTCGCCGATCTCCGATGGATCCTTGCCGCTCGCATCGGCCCAGACCAGCACGCGGACGGCGCCGCCGACGCCGTACTTCTCGGCGAGGCCGCGAACCGCGTCGGCATCAGTGCTGATCCCCTGGTCGGCGAGGGACGCCACGATCCGATCGAGAAGCTGATCGGAGATGGCCTCGCTGCTGTTCTCGGAATCAGTCTCGGCCTTTGGCTGGTGCGACGGGTGCTCCCCGGACTTGCCGCGGTCAGCGAAGGTGATGCCGGCCACCAGCAGGACCAGGGCCATGACTGGGACGATGAGGCGCAGGTAGCGGTGCATGTGCCAGTTGTAACGCATCGTGTGCTCAGATGTTAACGGTCGATGGGTCCCAATCGGTGCGGCCCGCGCTAGTACTCTCGGGCCCTTTGCCGATGAGTCGCCGGCCCCTACCGTGAGCGCCACGACGCCGGCGCAGCTGCGCGGGCGGATGGCAGCTCGGAGACGATGTGACCTTCTGGAACTGGCGACGCGGCCTCGCCCCGGCCGCAACCTCCGGCTCGGCCGCGCTGGCACTCACCGGGACCGACCTGGCACCGATCGAGCTCTACACCGCCGATGCGCGGATCGTGGGCTGGATCGCAGCCAACGGCCAGCGCGTCACCGACCTGCTCAACGAGCAGGACGAGCTGCGCCTGTGGCGGCCACACCCGAGCCCCAACGCCGAGCCGGTGGAGCCGGCCTCTGCCCGTGACGCCGCCCCGGCCACCGATGACCAGGGCGAATGGCAGTCGCTGGCCACCGAGCAGCTGATCCTGGCCATGCCGCCTGAGTGGCGAGCGGCCCGTCAGCTTCGCCTGCACCGCAAGCTGCGCCGCGTGGCGCTCAGCGCAGGCCCGTTCAGCGTCACCGGCAACCTGCACCTGCCCCAGAACGGCGAGCCAAGCCAGGACCTCCTGACCGAGCGGCACTTCCTGCCCCTGACCGATGCGTACATCCTGCACAACGGCGACCCGGCTTTCGAGCACGTCGTCAGCGTGGTCATCGTCAACACCGCACACGTCACGCAGCTGATCGCGCTCGTCACCCTCGCCTGAGGCGGACCCCGCCCACCGGTCGGGCATCACGCGGCGATAATCGCCGCACCGATGGCCCTCCTGAGCTCCGCGATCGATCCCGCTTCCGATGCGTTCGCGACCAACGCCGCTGCCATGCGGGCACTGGTCACCGAGCTCCGCGAACGGACGATGCGGATCAGCGGCCGCGGGGCGGCAGGGGACGAGCGGTCCATCGCCCGGCACCGTGAGCGCGGCAAGCTGCCGGTCCGCGAGCGGATCGAGCGCCTGATCGACCCGGGCAGCGCCTTCCTGGAGCTCTCCGCCCTGGCGGCCGCCGGGCTGTACGAGGACGAGGCCCCCGGCGCCGGCATCGTGACCGGTATCGGCCTGGTCGAGGGGGTGGAATGCCTCGTGGTTGCCAACGACGCCACCGTCAAGGGCGGCACCTACTTCCCGATGACCGTCAAGAAGCACCTGCGTGCCCAGGAGATCGCCTTCGAGAACCGCCTGCCATGCCTCTACCTCGTCGATTCAGGAGGTGCCTACCTGCCCCTGCAGGACGAGGTCTTCCCCGATCGGGAGCACTTCGGCCGCATCTTCTACAACCAGGCCCAGCTCTCGGCGCGCGGCATTCCGCAGATCGCGCTGGTGATGGGATCGTCGACGGCCGGTGGCGCCTACGTGCCGGCGATGTCGGACGAGACGGTGATCGTCAAGGGGATCGGAACCATCTTCCTCGGCGGGCCGCCGTTGGTGAAGGCTGCCACCGGCGAGGAGGTGAGCGCCGAGGAGCTGGGGGGCGCCGAGGTCCATACCACGGTGAGCGGCGTCGCTGACCACTTCGCCCTCGACGACGAGCATGCCCTGGCGATCGGGCGCGAGATCGTGCGCAGCCTTGGCTGGCGCAAGCCTGTGCCGCCATGGGAGCGGTCGGAGCCGGCGCCGCCGGCGCTCGACCCGGGCCAATTGATCGGGGTCATCCCGGCCGACGCCCGCCAGTCGTATGACGTCCGCGAGGTGATTGCCCGCCTGGTCGACGGCAGCGACTTCCGCGAGTTCAAGGAGCGCTATGGCGAGACCCTGGTGTGTGGCTTCGCCCGCCTGGAGGGCTACCCGATCGGGATCCTGGCCAACAACGGGATCCTGTTCAGCTCCTCATCGCTGAAGGGGGCGCATTTCGTGGAGCTCGCCAGCCAGCGCCGGATTCCCCTCGTCTTCCTGCAGAACATCACCGGTTTCATGGTCGGTCGCGAGTACGAGGCGGGCGGCATCGCCAAGGACGGCGCCAAGCTGGTCACCGCGGTGGCCACCACGGCCGTGCCCAAGTTCACCGTCATCATCGGCGGGTCCTTCGGGGCGGGGAACTACGGGATGGCCGGCCGCGCCTACTCCCCGCGACAGCTGTGGATGTGGCCGAACGCCCGGATCAGCGTGATGGGCGGGCCCCAGGCGGCGAGAGTCCTCTCGACCGTCAGCGGCGAGGTCCAGACCGATGCGCAGCGCGACGCCTTCGAGGGTCCCATCCTGGCCGAGTACGAGCGCCAGGGATCGGCCTACTACTCGACTGCGCGCCTCTGGGATGATGGGGTGATCGACCCACTCGACACGCGCCGCGTCCTGGCCATGGGGATCAGCGCCGCACTCAACGCGGAGATCGAGGAGAGCCGATTCGGCGTTTTCCGCATGTAGAATCGATTCGACCGCAGCCCATCGACCCGCAAGAGGAACCGGCCATGTTCAGCCTTGGCATCATCCTCGTCATCCTGGGCGTCGCCTCACTCATCTTGCCCACCATTGGGGTTCCGATTGACGCCCTTGAGCCCTATCAGCCGTGGGGCGGGATCATCGTCACCGCTGTCGGCCTCATCACCCTGATCTTCGCCCGCAGGCGTCGGGGAGGCGGGTGGCGCCGTGGCTGGGGTGGCCCTCCCGGCGGCCCCGGTCCGGGACCAGGACCCGGTCCGGGTGGCGGCTGGCGTGGCGGCTGGCGCGGTCGCTGGGGGCGCCGCCGCCGCTGGTAGGCGAGCCGCTCACCCGGCGGGGTCAGCCCGTCGGCAGGACCGCGGGTAGCTTCACCGGCTCCACGTCAAAGCGCAGGCCGAGTGCCTCAATGGTCCGCGGCTCCGCAACGTCGGCGCCAATCACCACCACCGCTGGCACCTCCATCTCGCGCGACGGGACGAGCCGAATGGTGTGCGGCCCGACGGTGCTCACCGCCAGGTCGGCGACCGCCCAGAACTCGATGCCGATCTGGGCAAGATACTCAGCGGCCAGGGCGGGCGGGTCAGGCGTGGCGATGTCGAGGCGCACCAGGATCGCCGGGGAGCCGATCGGATGGCGCATCTCGCGACGAGCCTCGAGGGCCTCGGGTCCCCACTCACTGCCGATACGGGCGTGCTTGATCAGGAACGGAGGCCGATCCGGCCCGAGCTCCGGTGGGCTGGCGCTCCACCACTCGACCAGCTCACCGTCGGCGCGCTGGCGGCTGCCTCGAGTGATCGGATCGATGGGGCTGCCGGCGGCCTGCAGCCGGGCGACCGCTGCCTCCAGCTCATCCTCGACCAGGCCGTAGGTCGCCAGCCCGCCGCCGCGTTCCAGGGTTCGAAGGGCTGCCCGGCCGATCGGCCACTCGTCGGCCAGTCCCGGATCGATGACGCCGATCAGCTCGAGGTAGGGGTCGCCGAGGAACGCCACCCGGTTGACGGTGCCCATCCCCGGATGCTGGCCGCCGCTGCTGAACGAGATCCCCAGCCGCTCGGCGAGGAGGTCGGCCGCGGCTGCGGGATCGGGGACCGCCACGGCGAGGTGATCGATCGCGCTCGGCATGCCCCGAATCCTAGCCGGACCAGTGGTAGCCTGCGACGAATGGCTCTGGACGCGCCGGCACCCGGTTCCCACGATCGTTCGACCCCCTCCGGCGCGCTGGAGGAGAGCTCGGCCGACCTGTTCGAGGCGATGATGGCGGCCCGCGATGCCGAGGCTCGGGGCGAGCCGCGGGGCCCGGCGCTGCGCAACTTCTATCGGACGCTGATGGGCGGCACGCTGCTCCTGCCGGTCCCGCCGGGGCACGGTGACGAGGCAAAGGCGGCGCTCGAGACGGCTGTCAACGACGAGGAGGAGGTCGAGGTCAGCGTCCTGCTGGCCGCCGACGCCGATGGGCAGCCGGTCAGCGTCTGCTTCGCGTCGGTTGCCGCGCTCGCCGCCTGGGCTCCGCGGCAGACCGCCAGCCTGCCGCTGCCAGCCCGGATCGCGATCGCCAACATGGCCGCATCGGGTGCTCCGGCGATCATGGACCCAGCCGGACCGATCCCCTATCGCTTCGAGCCCGATGAGCTTCGGGCCCTCGCCAGTGGCCGGGCGCCGGGCTCCGACGAGCCGCTCTTCGCGGAAGTCGAGCGCCGCTCGATTCGCCTCCGGCTGCCGGGCCCTGAGGCGGTCGCGATTGAGGCCAGCCTGGCGCAGCAACTGCTCGCGACCGAGGTCGACGCCGCCTGGCTGGTCGAGTCGGAGGAGGCTGGAAAGGGGCGCCTGATGCTGGGCCTCCTTGGGGGCGAGGGCACGTCGGCGACAGTCGAGGTTCCCGACGGCACCGACGTCGTCTGGCTCGAGGAGCCCCTCCTGGCCTCGGTGCGGGCCATCGCCAAGCCGTTCTACCGGCGAGGCCGGCGGTGAGCGAGGTGCTCTCGGTCTCACGCGACGGCCCGGTCGCGCGCGTCACGCTCACCCGGCCCGAGGTGCGCAACGCGTTCAATGCCGCATTGATCGAGGCCCTGCAGCGGGCCTTCGCAGAGCTGGCGGTCGAAGCACCCGATGCGCTGCGCGCGGTCGTGCTGGCCGGAGCCGGCAAGGCGTTCTGCGCCGGCGCCGACGTCGAGTGGCAGCGGGCCGCGATCGGCCTCTCCGCTGAGGAGAACGAGGCCGACGCCGCTCGGCTGCAGGCCATGCTGCTGGCCATCGACGGGTGCCCCGCGCCCATCATCGCCCGCGTCCACGGCGCCTCGCTGGGCGGCGGGATGGGCCTCTGCGCGGTGGCCGACGTGGTACTCAGCACGGCCGATGCGGTCTTCGGCTTCACCGAAACGAAGCTGGGCATCATGCCGGCGGTGATCAGCCCCTTCGTGCTAGCCAGGATCGGCGAGGGGCACGCCCGCGCCCTCTTCTCCGCCGGCGAGCGGTTCGATGCCGAGCGTGCCATGCGCATCGGGCTGGTCCACGAGGTGCTCCCCGATGAGGAGGCGCTCGACGCGCGCCTGGACGCCCTTCTCGGCGAGCTGCTGTCGGCGGGGCCGACCGCCGCGCGGGGGGCCAAGGCGGTGATCCTCGACCAGCGCGGTTTGACGCCGGCCGAGGCGCGGGCACTGGCCGTCCAACGGGCCGCGCGGCAGCGGGTCTCCGCGGAGGGCCAGGAGGGCCTCAGCGCCTTCCTGGACAAGCGCCTGCCGTCGTGGCGGTCCTCGTAGGAGCCTCCCGCCGGACGATCTGGGCGACAATCGCGACATGACCGATGAGGCGATGACGCCCCGACAGGTCGCCGCCGAGCTCGGGGTGACGGTCCGAACCGTCCAGCGCTGGATCGCTACCGGTCGCCTGGCCGGCACTCAGGTCGGCGGGCGCTGGCGCGTGTCGCGTTCGTCGCTTCCTTCGGTTGGGGGCTTTGCAGCGACGC
>VBJX01000027.1:0-11582 GCA_005879775.1 Chloroflexota bacterium | reverse complement strand
CCAACCGGGGAGAGGTCGTCCGGCGCGTCGCGCGCACGGCACACCGGCTGGGGATCCGCACGATCGGGGTCCACACGCCCGACGACCCGATCCCTGCCGACGTCGACCTCGCTCTCCCCATCTCCGACTACCTCGACTCCGAGGCCATCCTGGATGCGGCACGGCGGTCGGGCGCCGACGCCATCCATCCGGGCTATGGGTTCCTGGCCGAGAGCGCGGCCTTCGCGGCCGCGGTTGGCGACGCCGGCCTGCGCTGGGTCGGTCCCCCGGCGCCGGCCATGGCCGCCATGGGGGACAAGGCCGCAGCCCGCCGCGCGGCAGCCGGGATCGGGGTCCCGGTGATTGCCGGCTACGACGGTGAGGCGCAGGACGACGCCACGATGGCGGCGGAGGCGAGGCGCGTCGGGTTCCCGCTGATGGTCAAGCCAGCGGCCGGCGGCGGTGGCAAGGGGATGCGCGTGGTGCGCGATGCCTCCGCGCTGGCCGATGCCCTGGCAGCTTCCCGCCGCGAGGCGGCCGGCGCCTTCGAAGACGATCGGCTCATCCTCGAACGTCTCCTGGAGGGGGTCCGGCACGTCGAGGTGCAGGTCCTCTTCGACGCGGCCGGGCAGGGCATTCATCTCGGCGAGCGCGACTGCTCGACGCAGCGCCGCCACCAGAAGGTGGTCGAGGAGGCGCCGGCACCCGCCGTGAGCGGCGCGCTTCGCGAGCAGATGGGGCAGGCGGCGTTGAGGGTTGCCGCCTCAGCCGGCTATGTGAATGCCGGGACCGTCGAGTTCCTCATCGACGTGCGGGGCGAGTTCTTCTTCCTCGAGATGAACACCCGGCTGCAGGTCGAGCACCCGGTCACCGAGGCGGTCACCGGCCGCGACCTCGTGGCCGATCAGCTGCGCGTTGCCGCGGGCGAGGCCCTGGGGATCGATCAGGCGACCGTGCGCTGGGACGGGCACGCCGTCGAGGCACGCATCTACGCCGAGGACCCGGAGGCCGGCTTCCTGCCCTCGAGCGGCCGCGTCGTGCGCGTGCGCTGGCCGAGCGGGGTCCGCGTCGACACCGTAATTGCCCAAGGCGACGTCGTCTCCGACCGCTACGACCCGCTCCTCGCCAAGCTGATCGCCCACGGCAGCGACCGCGCTGACGCGCTTCGGCGCCTCCGAGCCGCCCTCGACGAGACCCTCGTGCTAGGCGTCCGCACCAACCTTCGGTACCTGCGCTGGCTGCTCGATCAACCGGAGATGCGCCAGGGCCAGATGCGCACCGACACGCTGGACAGGCTAAGGCCGCCCCCGTCTTCCGCGATCCCGGACCACGCCTGGCGGGCTGCCGGGCGGGCCTTGCTGGAGTCGGGCCCCAGCGGGACCTGGGGCGGCGGCTGGCGAGGCAACACCGCGGCCGTCGTCCGCATCGCGCATGACGGGGAGGAACGCCGAGTAGAGCTCATCGGACCGTCCAATGCCGAGGTAGCCGTTGGCGGCGGGCGCGCCTTCGTTGACGTCGACGGGCAGTCCGAGGAGCTCGTCCTCGCCGCGGCTCCCACGGTCGAGGAGGCGGTTCGCCACGCCGCGGCACATGCCGGCGGGACGGCGGTCCTGGTCGCTCCCATGCCCGGGCGGGTGATCGCCGTCCGCGTCGAGGAGGGCGGGTCGGTGGAGACCCATGCCGCCATCGTGGTGCTCGAGGCGATGAAGATGGAGCACGCCGTGGTCACGCCGCTGGCCGGGACGGTGACGCGGATCGCGGTGAAGGTGGGCCAGCAGGTGCAGCGCGGAGACCTGTTGGCGGAGGTATCGGCCTAGCTCGAGGGTCGCCCCAGCGACCTAGAATCGCCCCGATGACCCGGCCCGAGGTACGCATCTACGAGGTCGGCCCACGCGACGGGCTGCAGTCCGAGGCCACGCTGGTGAGCACCGACGACAAGGTGCGGTTCATCACCCTGCTCGCCAATGCCGGGCTGCAGGAGATCGAGGCCACCTCCTTCGTGCGCGCCGATGCGATCCCGCAGCTGGCCGATGCCGACCAGCTCCTGCCCCGCCTCGAGCGCCGCCCGCGCGTCCGCTACTCGGTGCTGGTGCCCAACGCGCGGGGCATGGAGCGCGCGGTCGCGGCCGGGGCCGATGCGATCTGCCTCTTCACCGCCGCCTCCGAGGCGTATGCCCGAGCGAACATGAACATGAGCATCGACGAGTCGCTGGCCGCCTTCGAGCCAGTGGTCGCCGCCGCGCGGAGTTCCGGGATGTGGATCCGCGCCTACGTTTCGACCGCATTTGGCTGTCCCTACAGTGGAGAGGTCGACGAGCATGCCGTCGTGACGCTCAGTGAGCGGCTGCTTCGCCTGGGTGCCGATGAGCTGAGCATCTCGGACACCGTCGGCGTGGCCGCTCCGGTTGACGTGCGGCGGGTGGTCGGCGCGCTGTTGGCCGCCGGGATCGACCCACAGACCCTGGCGCTGCACCTGCACGACACCAGGGGCACGGCGCTCGCCAACGTCATGGCGGGGATGGAGGTCGGGGTGCGCTGCTTCGACGCGGCTGCCTCGGGGATCGGTGGGTCGCCGTATGCGCCCGGAGCGGCCGGCAACCTGGCCACCGAGGACCTGATCTACCTCCTCGACCGCGAGGGGGTGCGGACCGGCGTGAACCTCGACGGGGTGCTCGACGCCGCCCGCTTCATCAGCGAAGCCTTGGGCAGGCCGATCAGCAGCCGGGTGGGACGCGCCGGCCCCTGGCCGGCGTAGGGCGCTACGATGCAGCCGATGGAGGCGCCCGCGCCAGACGCCGAGCCCCGCCCGCTCATCCTCGACGTCGATACGGGGATCGACGACATGGTGGCGCTGCTCATCGCCGCCACATCCCCTGAGCTCAACCTGCGGGGCGTGACCTGCGTCGCCGGCAACGTCGAGATCCACCACGTGGCGCGCAACACCGGCAAGATCCTGCAGATGGTCGGCCGGCAGGACGTGCCGGTCAGCATCGGGGCGGCCAGGCCGCTGGTGCGGCCGCTGCGCACCGCAGCCGAGACCCACGGCCGCACCGGGACCGGGTACGTGGAGCTCACCGGCGAGGATCCCGGCCTGGCCTCGACCGACTACACCGCGGTGCCGGCGCCGCGCTACCTGGGCGCGCATGTCGCGCGCCATCCGGGCGAGATGACGGTAGTCGCCCTGGGGCCCCTGACTAACCTGGCAGCGGCATCGCTCGAGGGAGTCGACCTGGCCAAGGGCCTGCGCGAGGTGGTCTGGATGGGCGGCACGCTGGAGGAGCGGGGGAACACCACCGAGACCGGTGAGTGGAACGCCTGCGTCGACCCCGAGGCGGTCGAGGCCTGCCTGGCGGCGGGCGCGATCGATCGCATCTTTCCGCTGGACGCGACGCAGGACCTGCTCTTCGAGATGAAGGACTTCGACGCGCTGCCGCGTGGCCGGCTCACGACGGTCGTCCGCGACGCGATCCGCTTCTACGTCAACTTCCACCTGCGGGCCGATGGGATCCATGGCTGCTACCTGCACGATCCGGTCACCCTGATCGGCTCGCTGCTGCGCCCTGACCTCGTGAGCGAGACGGTGACGGAGCGCCTCGCCTGCGACACGAGCAGCGACGCGTTCGTGGCGGGCACGCTCTACCGATCCGACGATGCGGATCGGACGCCGGTCACGGTGGCGACGGCGATCGACGCGGAGCCGATGAAGGCCGAGCTGCTGGCCCGATTGGCGCGAGCGGTCGGAGGCTGATCGACCGCTAGACCTGCCCGCCCCATGCCTGCAGGGCGGTGAAAAGCGAGGCCTCCGTCGGGGTCGATCCGAGGCCCAGGCGAGCGCCTTCCTGCGCGGCCCAGGGCGCCTCGACATGCGTCGTCCCGAGCAACGGCCACCGATCGGCTGCGAAGACCTCCTCAGGCGGGCCGTCGAGGATCACCTGACCGTCGCGCAGGACGACGACTCGCTCCATGGTCTCGGCCACGAAGCGCATGTCGTGGCTGGTGACCACCACCGTGCGGCCGGCCCCGACCAGGCGCCTGACGATCGACCGCACCCGCTCGAGGCCCCGGGCGTCCTGGCCGGTTGTCGGCTCGTCGAGGATGACCACCGGGGTCTCCATGGCGATCACCGAGGCGAGGGCCAGCAGCTTGCGTTG
Source organism: Chloroflexota bacterium (assembly GCA_005879775.1). Classification (GTDB taxonomy): domain Bacteria; phylum Chloroflexota; class Limnocylindria; order QHBO01; family QHBO01; genus CF-167. The sequence goes on along the minus strand of VBJX01000027.1, from coordinate 7,452 downwards.
CGAGAACCCCAGGTCGTAGGGATTCGCCGCGCCGCGCGGGCCGAGGTCCACCGCCTTGAGCGCCTCCTCCACACGCTGCTCGAGGTCCGTCCCTCGCACCCCGAGGTTGCGCGGCCCGAACGCAACTTCGCTCCCGATGCGGCCGGCAAAGATCTGGCGATCCGGATTCTGGAAGGTGACCGCCACGATCCGCGCCAGCTCGGCCACGTGGCGCTCATTGACGTTCTGGCCGTCCAGCAGGACCCGCCCCTCAGTCGCCCGCAGCAGGCCGTTGAAGTGGCGGATGAGCGTCGACTTGCCCGAGCCGTTCTGGCCGATGATCCCCACCGCTTCGCCGCCGCCGATCTGCAGGCTCACCCCGTCGAGCGCGCGAGTGCCGTCGGGGTAGACGAAGACGAGCGACTCGGTCGCCAGGCTCGTCATGCCGCGCTCACCGGAAGCTGGACGCCTGCCCGCTCGGCGGCGCGCGCCAGCCGCACCCGGGCCGGAGGATCGACACCCCAGGCCTCGAGGCGCTCATCGGCGAGGACCCCTGCCGCCGGTCCGACGGCCACCAGCTCGCCCTCGGCCAGCACTGCGACGCGATCGGCCAGCCGCTCCAGGAGATCCGTCTTGTGCTCGACCAGCAGGATCCCGACCTCGCCTGAGCGAGTCAGCCGGGCGAACGCCTCGCCGGCCAGCTGCGTCCCCTGCGGGTCGAGCTGGCTGGTCGGCTCGTCAAGGACGAGGTAGGCGGGGCGCAGCGCCAGGACCGAGGCGAGCGCCACGAGCTGGGCCTGCCCGCCGGAGAGGCGCGCCGGATCTCGCGGTGCCAGCACGTCGATGTTGAGCAGCGAGAGCGCCCAGGCGACGCGCTCGACGATCGCCTCGAGCGCCAGCCCAAGGTTGCGCGGACCAAACGCGATCTCCTCCCAGACCGTCGCGGTCGTGCCCGAGAGCTGGGTGACCGGGTTCTGGAAGAGGACGCCGCAGCGCTGGGCCAGCTCGTGGGGACGCGCTCCAGCCGACGGGGCGCCATCGATGGCCACCTCCCCGTCGAGACGGCCTCCGATCGTGGTGGGGGCCAATCCAGCGGCGACGAGGCAGAGCGTCGACTTGCCCGCGTCATTGGCACCCACGACTCCCAGCACTTCTCCCCGCTCGATGCTCAAGTCGAGCGATCGGAGCACCCGCCGGCTCGAGCCGGCGTAGCGGTACGTCACGGAGCGCAGGGAGAGGCTCACGGCAGGAACCCGAGCATGCCGATCACCGACACCAGGAGAACGAGCGGCGTCCCCGCGGCCAGCAATAGCCGAAGCGCGCGCTGGGGTGTCGAGTCAGGAAAGGTGCGGATCACCGCGCGGCGGGCAGGGGCCGAGAACCCGCGCGCCTCGAGCGCCATCGTCTGCTCCTCGACATCGGTCAGGGCGCCGAAGAGAAGCGGTCCAGCGAGCGGCACCAGCCCTCGCACCCGGCGCCAGATGCGACCCTCGGTGTCCAGGCCTCGAGCCCGCTGTGCTTCGGTGATCTCCCGGACCCGCTCGAGCACGCGCGGCACGCTGCGCACCGTGGCGCTCAGCACGAAGGCGGTGCGCCGCCCCATTCCTCGTCGTTCGAGATCGGCGACCAGCTCATCGGGCCCGGTGGTCAACCCCAGGACGGCCGCGGACATCGCAAAGGCGATCACCCGCAAGGTTGCCTGCCCCGCGAACACGAGCCCGGTCCAGGTCGGCGCCAGCGGCCCGAGGACGAAGATCCGATCGGTCGCCCCCGGATAGAGGAACGTGTTGACCAGGAGGATCGAGGCGACCAGCGGGATGGTGGCCAGCAGGAAGGGAACGAGCCTGGCTCCGACCCCCGCCCGCGCGCCGCTCGCCAGCACGATCGCCAGCACCACCACCGGCCCGCTCCAGCCGCGCACGCCGAAGGCGATCAGCGCCTCGGCCAGAGCGATCAGCAGCTTGGTGGTGGGATTCAGCCGCCGATACGCCCCGGTCGGCGGCGGGAGGACGAACTCCGGGACGATCTCGGGAACGCCTCCCGTCTCGCTCACCCCTCGCTGTCGGTGACGATCCGCTCTCCGAGCGGGAAGCGCGCGACGACTCTGGGCGAGAGGCTGGTCAGGACGATGAAGACCACGAAGCTGGTGATCGTCTTGTCGATCGGGTCGCTGAAGAGCCCCTGCCCGAGCGACGCGTTGTACACGTCCTGGCCGCCCTGGCGTAGCGCAGCCACGATCACGTCCGTGCCAGATCCGGTAACGCCCCCGAAGACATAGGCGGCAATCGGCGCCGATACGATGGCGGCCACGATTCCGGTCAGCGCACCCGCGACCGCCACCCATGCCCCCGCCGCGTCCCGCCGGACCAGGATGAATCCGGCCACGCTGACCGAGGCGACGATCGCGATCACCACGATGGCGGTGAAGACCCAGGCCGGATAGCCGCCCACGTTTGGATCCGTGTAGGCCGGGTTGTTGTAGATGCGCGATGCCAGGAAGAGGATGACGACCACCCCGATGATCGCCGCCGCCCAGAGTCGCGCCCCCGTTGCGGGCCGTGAGCGATAGACGCCCAGGTAGCCCCAGATGCCCGCCAGAACCCCGATCACGGCAGCAGTGATGGCGAATGGGCCGATCGTGCCGCCGCCGATCCCAGGCGCGTACTGCCAGATCAGGTTCGAGGCTGCGCCGGTGACCAGGCCCGCGATCGGGCCGGCGAGCACGCCGACCAGGATGGTACCGATCGAGTCCAGGTAGATCGGCAGCTTGAGGACCGTCTGGACGGTGTAGCCAATGACGATGTTGATGGCGATGGCCACCACCATGAGCGACAGGACCCGGGTGCTGAATTGGCGAGACAGCCAGTCCATCAGGGCTTCCTCCTCCTGTTTCCTCCTCCTAATAGCCGGGCGGAGGCGGCAGCGGGTTTCCCTCCGCGTCGGTGCGCTCCTCGGTCGGGAGCTCGTCGCGATGCCGGCGCCCGATCGGCCCGGGGATGGGGACGGCCATGACCGATCCGGGCACCTCGTCGAGCCGCTGCTCGATGCCACGGATCCCCAGGTGGCGCAGCGGCGCACTGAAGCGCTCGACGAAATCGGCGTCGCGCAGCAGCCCGAATGCCAGCGACGGGGCGGCACGGTTGAGCAGCTCGATGGCTCGCGCCGACTCGGGCACGTTGACCTGGTTCAGGCCGAGCTGGGCGTCGAGCAGGTCCAGCGCCTGATTTGCCTCGCGCCGCGTTCGCGTGGTGAAGTGCGGCGTGCGGTTCACGAGCAACCGCGTCCGATAGATCGCGCTGCGCGCTCGCGCCGTGCGGTCACTCGCGGTTGGAAGGGTCATGGACCGAATCTTACGCGGCGCACCCGGCTGGGAACAGGCGATCGCCGAGGCAGTCGCGCACGTTACGCGGCCGATCCCCGTCGATCCTCGCCTCATGCCCCGCGACGCGACCGCACGCACATCGCCGCGACGATTCGATCGATCACATTTTCCGCCGGCGCGCGCCGCAGCCACGCTCCTGCTCCTCTACCCCGGCGAGGCAGACGGCCGGGATGGCGCCCCGCTGACGATCCCGCTCACGGTCCGTCACGCCGATCTGCGCGCCCATGCCGGCGAGATCTCACTGCCCGGTGGCGCGGTCGATGCGGGCGACGCATCTGCCGAGGCGGCTGCGCTCCGCGAGGCAGAGGAAGAGATCGGGATCGATGCCTCGACGGTCCGGATTGCCGGTGCCCTGGACGAGGTCTGGATCCCGGTCAGCAATTTCGAGCTTCGCCCGGTGGTCGGCACGACGGCCACCCGCCCGAGCTTCACCGCCGGGTCCGATGAGGTGGCGGAGATCATCGAGCTGCCCGTCGAGCGGCTGCTCGGCCATGAGGCCCTGACCGATGAGCTGATCGAGGGGACCGGCTGGCGGCTGCTGGCCGGGGCGTACCGCCACGGAGATCATCGGATCTGGGGCGCCACCGCTCGGATCCTGGCCATGTTCGCCGCTGTCCTGCGAGAGGCGGGAATCGGCGGCTAGCGCCGGGTCTGCACCGTCGTCTTCGTCGCGCGAAGCAGTTCCAGCAGTTCTCCGTGGTGTTGCGGCGGGGCGGCAACGATCGACTGGGTTGGGCCGCGGCGGCGCTCGTTCCACCACGGTGCTCCGTCAAGGTCTGTCACCTTCGCGCCGCCTCGCTCGGCGATGAGCCCCGCGGCAGCGATGTCCCACAGCGACAGGCCACCGTTCTGGATCATTGCGTCGAAGCGGCCCGACCCGACGTACGCCAGGGACAGCGCCGCGCTCCCCATCCGCCTGGGGATCCGGATCTCGCGCCCGATCCTCCGCTCCCGGGCGATTCCGCCCGGTCCGATGATCGCCAGGCTCAGCACGAAGTCGCCGAGTGCGTCCTTCTCGGACGCATGAACCGGCTCATCGTTGAGGGTCGCCGGGCCGTCCGCCACGGCCGCGAAGGAGTCCTGTCGCAACGGGTCGAGAACCACACCCACGACCGGCGCGCCATCCTCAACCAGCCCGATCGACACGCAGAAATAGGGAATCCCGTTCGCGTAGTTGACCGTCCCATCGAGGGGGTCGATCACCCACGTGCGGCTGCCTCCGCTCGGCCCCGCACTGCTCGCCAGCTCCCTCCGGTAGTGCCCGGATTCCTCCGCCAGGATGGCGTCGTCGGGGTATCGGGCCTTGATGGCCTCGATGACGAGCGCCTCGCTGCGGTAGTCGACATCGGTGACCACGTCGCGCTTGCTCTTGCGGTCGACCCGCATGGCGTGCTCGTAGCTGTCGGTGATGATCTCGCCGGCCTGCCTCGCCAGCTTGACAGTGAATGTGAGGTCCGCTGCGTGGGCGCTCATCGAGCGATCGTAGCCGAGGCCGATAAGCCGGGCGTCATTGCCCGGTACGACCCCCCACTTACTGTTCTGATCACTTGAACAGTGAAGGAGCCGAGTGGGCCACAGCAGCCAGCGATCGCGCGGTCAGTGGACTCAAGTGCCGCGCACGCAGCGCCGGTTGAATTGGTGGCGTCAAGCTGCTGATCTGCAGCCGCTAAGGCGCCGATCGCTCCCCATGCTTGCCGCCGACCAGATCAGAAGGCGAATCGCGATGGGGGAGCTGCGGACAGGACAGCGCCTCGAGGCTTCGCGAGTGTTGGCGCGGGAGCTGCAGGTCAGCCTGCCCGTTGTACGCGAGGCGCTCGCGGCTCTCGCATATGCCGGGGTCATCGATGTGCGCCACGGTGTGGGCGTGTTCGTCGCCCGCCGCAGGCCCAAAGAGCGCGCCTTTCGGCTCGCCCGCCGCCACGCGGCGGACGCCGAACTCCACGAACTGCGGAAGCTGCTGGCTGCGGCGACGGCCGAAAGGGCGGCTCGGACAAGACAAACGGCCCGACGTATCGAGCATCTGGGGTTGCTGCTCGAGGAACGCTCGCGGAGCCTGTTGGGCGGCGATCCATCATGGTTCACGCGCGCCGACCTGGAGTTCCATTCCTACGTTGCTGCCCTAGGAGGCGGGCCTCTCCAGGGAGCTCTGGATCACCTGGCGGGAACCGCCTTGTGGAACGATCTGTCAGGCCGGGCGCGAAACCTCGCGCTCAATCGCGAGCTCGAACACCATCATGCTGCGCTGGTGAGCGCAATCGAGGGGCGCAATCCGGAAGGTGCGTCACGCGCGGCGCATGCGATTGCCAGCATTGAGGCGGTCAGCTCGGGCTGAACCGCTCTCGAGCTCCGGGGCTGCGCGCTACTCTTGCCGGCGTGCCGCAGATCCATCTTCACGCCGAGCCGGGCGACTATGCCCCTCTGGTCCTCCTCCCCGGCGACCCGCAGCGGGCGACCCTGATCGCGGCCCGCTTCGATGGCGGCCTCGAGGGAGCGCGGCTCGTCAACGAGAACCGCGGCCTGCTCGGCTACACAGGGACGGTGAGTGGACGGCCCGTCTCGGTGCAGAGCACGGGGATGGGTCCACCATCAATCTCAATCGTCGTCGAGGAGCTGCTCCGCCTGGGAGCACGCCGACTGCTGCGGGTGGGAACCACGGGAGGGCTCCGCGCGCAGATCGCGCTGGGCGAGCTCATCATCGCCACGGCCTCTTCACCGACCGATGGCGCCACTGCCACCTTCATGCAGGGCAGGCCATACGCCCCCGCGGCCGACTTCGCGATGACCCATGCGTTAGTCCACGCGGCGGAGAAGCTCGGGGTCCCATTCCGGGTGGGTCCGATCGCCACCATCGACGTCTTCTCCCACTACCACCCCGACCCGAACTTCGTCCGACCCTGGCGCGACGCAGGCGCGCTGGCCGTGGAGATGGAGGCCAGCGCCCTCTTCTACCTGGCAGCTGCAAACGGCGTGCAGGCCGCATGCCTGGGGGTGGTCGTCGATGTCGACACCGGCGAGGCGAACCAGGAGCACACCTATCTGAGCCCCGAGGAGCTCAATGCGGCGGTGGAGCGCATGATCGACGTCGCGCTCGGCGCCGACTTTGGCTAACGCTCGACACCGGCCGTAGGATTGCACCGATGACCGAGACCATTCCGCGACCTGCGACCACCACCGAGGACTTCCTGCCCCTCAAGGGGATCGACCACGTCGAGTTCTGGGTGGCCAACGCCAAGCAGGCGGCGGCCTACTATCGGGCCCTGTGGGGCTTCACCCCGGTCGCCTACGCCGGCCTCGAGACGGGAGTGCGTGATCGGGCCAGCTACGTCATGGTCCAGAACGAGATCAGGTTCGTGTTCACCGCCCCGCTGACCCCCGATGGTGAGCTGGCCGAGCATGTCCGTCGCCATGGCGACGGGGTGCACGACATTGCCTTTGCCGTCGATGACGTGGCCTCCGCCTGGCGCGAGACGACGTCCCGGGGAGCCGTGAGCGCCCTGGAACCGACCGAGGTGAAGGGCGACAAGGGGGTGCTGCGATGCTCGTCGATCCACACCTACGGCGAGGTGCTCCACTCCTTCATCGACCGCAGTGATTACGACGGCACCTTCGCCCCGGGGTACCGGCGCATCACCCGGCCGGCAGCGGCCGCCACCGGCCAGCAGCTGCTCGAAGTCGACCACTGCGTCGGCAACGTGGCATTGGGCGACATGAATCGGTTCGTGGACTTCTATCGCGACGTGCTCGGCTTCAGCCAGCTGATCCACTACGACGACAAGGTGATCCACACCGAGTACAGCGCGCTGATGAGCAAGGTCATGCAGTCGGGCAACGGACGCATCAAGTTCCCGATCAACGAGCCGGCCGAGGGCAAGCGCAAGAGCCAGATCCAGGAGTTCCTCGACTACTACCTCGATGCCGGCACGCAGCACATCGCGCTGCGAACCGAGGATATCGTGGGCACCGTCCGTGTCCTTCGCTCACGGGGAGTGGAGTTCCTGGGCCTGCCGCATGCCTACTACGAGTCGCTTCCCGCACGCGTGGGCGACGTCGGCGTACCCATGGACACCCTCGAGGAGCTGGGGATCGAGGCC
>VBJX01000112.1:5149-5588 GCA_005879775.1 Chloroflexota bacterium | reverse complement strand
CGTGATCGCGTCGCGCTCTGCGCAGTCCCGGACGAAGTGGGGTGTCACCGGAATGATCCCGCTCCGCGTCAACAGCACCACCCGGTACTTGGGAATCCTCCCGCTGCTCCCCACGCTGACCCAGAGGCCGGACTGGCCGGCGTTGAACGGACGGCGGGCCTGCTTGAGGATCGTGGTGGCCTGCGGGGACGCCATCCACTCGTCGGACTGGCAGCTTGCGTCGAGAACGTCGGAAAGGGGCAAGGTCTGCACACGCGGATCGCGGAGCGGGCGCGTCTCCTCGAGGACGCACTTGTCGGTGGCGCGATCGCAGGTGAGGTGAGCGTGGTGGGCCACGAGCAGGTAGACGGCGGCGGCGAGGAGGAAGCAGCCGAGGGCCATGAGCCGCAGGAGCAGCCGCACCCAGATCAGCATCGCGAGCACGTCCGTGCATTCATGG
>VBJX01000112.1:0-5025 GCA_005879775.1 Chloroflexota bacterium | reverse complement strand
ATACTAGTCTGCCAATGAGGTATTACCGATGCGTACGATCACTCTGAAGCTGCCCGACGGCCTTGCCGCACGCGTCAGCGCGACCGTCCGCAGGCGTGGCGTGAGCACCTCCGCCCTGGTCCGCGAGGCTCTCGAGGATCGGCTCGGCGGCGAGACGCGCGACCGCACGGGATCCTGCCTGGACCTGGCCGCCGACCTGGCGGGCGCCCTGACGGGCCCGGCGGACCTCGCGTCGAACGCGAGGCACCTCAAGGGCTACGGTCGTTGAGAGCGGTCATCGTTGACACGGGGCCCCTCGTCGCCTTCCTGAATCGCCGCGACCGCTACCATTCCTGGGCGGTCGAGCAGTTCGGCAGCCTGCCGCCGCCACTTCTAACCTGCGAGCCAGTCCTTTCGGAGACGGCGTACCTCGTTCGAGACCTGCATGGCGGCCCGGAGGCGGTCCTGGAGCTGGTGGCCAGGGGCGTCGTGTCGCCGACCTTCCGCCTTCTAGACGAGATCGCGGCCGTCAAGACCGTGGTCAGGCGATACGGGCGGGGCCTTGCTGACGCTTGTCTGGTCCGTATGTCGGAGATCCACTCGGATTGTGTCCTCCTGACGATCGACTCCGAGTTCCGCGACGTCTATCGACGCCATGGTCGCAAGTCCATCCCGACGCGTCTGCCGCCGAAAGCCCGGAGCAGGCGTTAGGAGCGCACCCGACCAAGACATTCGCGCGGCGCTTGTCTATGCTGGCAACGGCTCGAGCTCCCAGGGGCAATGGTGAAGAGAAGCAAGGGAACCAAGAAAGCGACTCTCAGGCTCTTTCGCTTGAACTCGGCTCATTGGTCAGCCGCGGCTCCTCCGCAGTTCCTCGGGATTGAGCAGGCGGGAAGAACCGTCCCGTGTCATGAGACGCACGCTGCCGTCAGATCCCCAAGCCTCCATCACCACCTCCGGCCGCGCGCCACGCAGAGCATCACAGATGCGCCCGTGGATCTCGTCGAAGGTGGACTTCTCGTATTCCTCGCCGGTCAGGACGAGTAGCGTATCGACGTAGCGCTGCCCGTCCTTCGGAGTGCCATCCCGGACGAAGACCACCGCCCGAAGCCTCTCGGCCTGGTCATCCGGAGCGAGCACCATGGGTGGGGGGAGGAAATCGGCGAACGGATCGCCGCTTTCGTAGCCGTGCCCTGGCGATGGCGTCCCGATGTGGCCGGGCACACCTTGAGCCACAACCTCAACCCATTCGCAGGCGGTGTGGTCGTCGCCGTACCGCGGGAACTGGAGCCGCCAGAGAGTCGCGTAGATGCTCATGTCCTGAACTCACCCGGACTCGCGATCGCGTCCACAGCCGATGGTACCGCATCGCGCGCGCAGCGCCCGCGATCCCTCAGGACCACCTGGCGTGCGCCGCGCCTCCTTCGGTGTGTTCCGCCGAGCCTTTCTAGTTACATCTGGGTTTCAGGAAGTTTCAGGATGGTGCGCCCTGCACGATTCGAACCTGCGACCTACAGATTCGCAGTCATCTGTCCGCCCGGAACCGGCATGGAGTACTGCCGCCGGCTGAAATCCCCGAGGAGGTGATCGAGCATCCGGAGCTGGAGCAGCTCGACAGCGAGTACTCGTGGGAGTACCTGGTCGAGCCGGACTTGGTCGAGGACCAGACCGAGGTGGGGCAGAAGGAGCAGGCCGTTACAGCTCCTCTGTCCGGCGTAGGAGCCCCGGCGCCCGAGGGTGGCCGGGGTTTCGTGTTTGGAGGGTCCCGCATACTGCATGCTTGCCCCGCGTAGGGGGCGTGGTGTATATGTAGAAGCCGAAGGTATCCCTGAATGGCGCTGCCGAAGTCCGAGCTACCGCAGGGCACGCTCGACATGCTGATCCTGCGGGTCGTGGCGCTCGGCCCGATCCACGGCTATGCGATCGCTCAGCGAATCCGGCAGATTTCGCGTTACAGCTTGCAGGTGATGCAGGGTTCTCTGTATCCCGCTCTGCATCGCCTGGAGAACAAGGGACGGTTGGCCGCCGAGTGGCGGGAATCGGACACCGGACGGGAGGCGAAGTTCTACCGTCTTACGCCGAAAGGGCGGGCTCAATTGAGAGCAGAGACCGCCAACTGGACGCGCTTGTCCAAGAAGATCGCTTTCTTCCTGCGAGCCGCCGAAGGAGAGACCGCGTGAAATGGTGGCAGCGCCTCGTGCAGCGGCATCGCTTGGAACGCGAACTGGACGCGGAGCTTCGCTTCCACTGCGAACAACAAGTGAAAGCCAACCTCCGGGACGGCATGTCCGAGGGCGAGGCTCGTCGTCGCGCCCTCGCCGAGTTCGGCGGACTCGAGCAGGTGAAAGAGGAATGCCGCGATGCTCGGGGGACACGTTGGGTTGACGAGACGGCACAGGACCTTCGGTACGCGTTCCGGCTGCTCCTCAAGGACCGCTCGTTCACGTTCGTCGCCGCCGCCACGCTGGCGATCGGCATCGGCGTCAACACCGCGATGTTCAGCGTGATCGAGTCCGTGCTGCTGGAGCCGCTGCCCTACCCCCATCCGGAACGGCTGGTCTGGATTTCCGAGAGGGATGCCGCCGCCACAAGCAGCCTTGCCTTGGTCTTTGGAGACGACCTGGAGGCGTGGCGCAGCCGGAGTGAATCGTTCGCCGCTCTGAGTGTCCTGTTGACGGGCGACGCGACGATGGGCGCGGACGAGCCTGTACAGGTGCGAGTCGCCTGCCTGTCCGAGAGCCTCACCCGCGTGTTCGGCGTTGCACCCGTCATCGGTCGCGACTTTCTGCCCCAGGACTTCGAGCACGCGCCCCAAGCGCCTGGTCTGCGTGCGTCCGGGGAGAACCGCAGCGACACGGGGGTCGCCGTTCTCAGCGACCGCCTGTTTCGGCGTCTGGGTGGTCATCCTCGTCTGTTGGGCGAGCCGGTGCAGATCGGGAACGTTCGTTACGCAATCGTCGGCGTTCTGCCACCAAGCTACCGCCTGCCCGTGGCCCCAAGCCTTCAACTGGGTGTCGGTGCGCGAACCGACGTGGATCTGGTGCTGAACGCGACTGTGGGCCGGGCATCCCGCGGGCCGGGCGCTGTGCTCGGGCGGCTGAAGCCAGGAGTTCCCGTCGACACGGCCTTCGCGGAGCTGGAAGGCATTCGTCAGGCCGCCAATCGAAGCAGGACAAAGGACGAAGCGTCGGCCGGCCTGCGGCTGCAGGTCATGTCGCTTCATGACCATGTCGTAGGCGCGGCGCGGCGAGTGCTGCTGGTCCTTTGGGCGTCGGTCGGATTCGTCTTGCTCATTGGCTGCGTCAACATCGTCAGCCTGCTGCTCGCGCGCTCAATAGCTCGCCAGCGGGAGACGGCGATCCGGACCGCTCTCGGCGCCGGACGTTGGCGTCTCGTGCGACAGATGCTGGCCGAGAACATGGTGCTGGCGCTTGCCGGCGGCCTGGGAGGTGTTGCGCTCGGTTACGCGGTTGTTCGGCTCCTCACGCAGACCAGCGCAATCGACGTTCCCCGGCTCCCGGATGCGACGCTGAATGCAAAGGTCCTGCTGTTCAGCGCCGCGGTGTGCGCGATCAGCGGCATCGTCCTGAGCGTGATGCCGGCCCTGGGATCCGGCGCGAACCTCGGAGGCTCTTTGAAGACGGGCGCGGGCACGACGCCGAGTGCGAGGGTACGAAGGTGGCACAGCGCGCTCGTGATTTGCGAGCTGGCGCTCGCCTTGATTCCGCTCACCGGAGCCGGTCTGATGCTGCGAAGCCTCTGGCAGGTGCGATCGGAGGGCGCCGCACTGTCACCGCATCGAGTTCTGGCGGCCCGTATCGAATCCGGCACCGCGCAAAGCGCCTTGGCTCCCGCGGACAAGCTGCGTCACGGCGATCAACTTCTGGCGGAGATCGAATCGCTTCCGGCTGTGCGCGCCGCAGCTCTCTGGAGCGTGACGTTCGGTTTTCCTGCCGGGATTTCGGGGGTTCCTCAACGGGAGAATGCGGCCGTCACCATGTGGTTCAACGTCTCTCTGCGATATCGCGAAGCGTCGGGAGTACGGCTCCTGGCGGGACGTTGGTTTACGGAAAGGGATCGCACCGCCACGCCGCCGGTGGTCGTCGTGAGTGAACGCTTCGCGCGGAGCTTCAGCGCCGACCTCCCGAATCCTGAGTCGATCGTCGGAAGGACGACCTTTGGGCCCCTTGCGCCGCCCGAGGCACCGGACCGGGTTGCGCCGATGACGATCATCGGCGTCGTCTCGGACTTTCGTTCCGGACGGTTGGGGATTCTGCAACCGGACGATGCTAATGCGTTGCCGCAGGTCTTCTTCCCCGACGCATTGCGGCCGATGGCCGGAGGCGAGCTATTGGTGCGGACGGCCTCGAGTCCACTTGGGTTGGTGCCCTCGATCCGCAGCATCGTTCAGAGCAGGCCTGGTGCGCGTCTCATGGCCGTCCGACAACTCGACGCTCAGCTCTCAGCGGCTCTCGCGCCGCGGAGGTTCAACACCCTCCTGATAGGCGCCTTCGCGACGATCGCGCTCCTGCTCACGATGCTGGGAGTCTCCGGCGTGCTCCAATACGCCGTTGCGCAACGGACGCAGGAGATCGGCCTCCGCCTTGCGCTCGGCGCACGCCAGGCAGACATCCTGCGTATGATCCTCTTGCATACCGTCTTGCTGGTCGTCGCAGGAGTCGCAATCGGCGTCGGCGCCTCCGCAGCCCTCTCGAAGTTGATCGGCGGTGTGCTGTACGGGGTGACGCCGACCGATCCGACTGCATACGTTGCGGTCACTCTCTTGCTCGTTGCCGTGGCGGTAGTCGCCGCTTACGTGCCCGCCCGGAGAGCGATGCATCTGGATCCGATGGTGGCGCTGCGACGTGACTGATCGCGGTCTCAAGACTGCATACGCCGGCGTCCGTGCGAGATTGAAGGCGTTGAGTATGGGGTTCGTTCGCGAGAACGCCCCGGGGCGCGACGCAGCCCAACGCGCCGGACCACCTTGGGCGAGGCCCCCTCTTGGGCGGACGCCACGAGGGTTCAGAACCTTGTTGACCCGAC
>VBJX01000111.1 GCA_005879775.1 Chloroflexota bacterium | reverse complement strand
GGTGCCTGCGGCCCAGCCGCTCGACCGCGACCTGGCCGTCGTCCTCGACGAGTCCACGCCGGTCGGAGAGCTGCTGCGCATCGTGCGCATGAACGCGGGCCCGCTCCTTGTCGAGGCCCGCCTCTTCGACACTTATCGCGGACCGCAAGTCGGTGAGGGCAAAGTCTCCTACGCGATCGCGCTTCGCTTCCAGCCCGATGCGGCTGGAGACGAGCGAGAGGTGGAGCGTGCCATGGGACGATTGCGTGGCGCTCTCGAGCACCATCTGGCGGCGCAGCTGCGCTGATCGCTGCTAGGCTTCGAGCATGGAGTTCTTCACCAAGCTCGGCCCGATCGACCTGTTCATCATCGTGCTGCTGGCGCTCGGGATCTTCGCCGGCTTCACGCAGGGGCTGATCCGCTACGCACTCAACATCGTGGTGGTGATCCTGGCCTTCATCATTGCCAGCCAGCTTCGTGTTCCGCTCTATGACGTGATGAGCTTCTGGCAGGCCTTCACGCCCGATCTCCGCGAGCAGCTCCTCTTCCTGGCCCTGTTCGTCGTCCTGGTCGTCACCGGCTTCTTCATCGTGCGAACCTTCTACAAGCGGACCAGGCTGCCGATCGTCCGGCAGCTCGACGAGATCGGCGGGGCAGTGCTTGGCCTGATCTTCGCCGCCCTGACGATCATGCTCACCCTGGTGGTGATGGACAGCTTCTACAAGACCACGTCCGATGCATCGGCTGCCCAGGCAGGGCCGTTGACCGCCTTCTACAACGCCATGGATGGCTCAGCCCTGGTCGACTTCTTCCGGAAGACGCTCATCCCGGCCGTGGCACTCGTGATCCGTCCCTTTGTCCCGAGCGAGATCGCCGAGCTGCTGCCACCGCCGTGACTGCGGCCTCTCCGGTCGCGAGCGCGTATCGGACCATCGAGGCGCGATCCTGGTTCGACCGCTCCGCGTTCGAGGTGGCGCCCGATCTGCTGGGCATGGATCTGGTGCACGAGACGCCCGCCGGTCGCATCGTCGGTCGGATCGTGGAGGTCGAGGCCTACCTGGGGCCGGAGGACCTGGCGGCGCACTCCGCACGTGGTGAGACCCCGCGCAACGCGGTCATGTTCGGACCGCCCGGCCACCTGTACGTCTACCTCGTGTACGGCATGCACCATTGCGCCAATGTGGTCTGCGGCCCCGGGGACAAGCCCGAGGCGGTTCTCCTGCGCGCCGCCCAGATCACCGAGGGAGAGCCACTGGCACGGCTGGCGCGCGGGGCCGTGGCGGCAAGCCGCCTGGCGGCGGGCCCCGGGAACTTGTCCGCAGCCTTCGGCATCGATCGGGCGTTGAACGGCGCGGATCTGACCCGTGGCCCGGTCCGCCTCGCGGCGCCATCTCCGCCGGCCGACGGCGAGCGACCGGCCATCACCCGGACGACCCGCATCGGAGTCGAGTATGCGGGGACGTGGGCCGCTCGCCGCCTCCGGTTCCTGTTCGCAGATGACCCGCACCGCTCCCGCCGCTGAGCCGGCTCCCGGGGCGGCCGCCGATCCGTCGACGCTGCGCGCGCTCGAATTCGCACAGGTCATCGAGCAGCTGGCGGCGCTCACCGCCTTCACTCCCTCACGAGAGCTGGCGGGTGAGACGCTGCCCATGGCCGACGCCAGGCACGTCGCCCTCCTCCAGGACCAGACCGATGAGGCGGCGCGCCTCGTGATCGAGCAGGCGCAGGCCAGCGTGGGTGGGGCACGCGACATTCGCGCGGCCCTTGAGCGGGCGGGCCGTGGCGGGCGGCTCACCCCGCAGGAGCTGCTCGACGTGGCCGCCACCCTGCATGCCACCGGCCAGTTCGCCGCGCGCCTCGCCGACTGGCGAGGGCCACATCTGCGAGAGGTTGCCGAGGCGCTCGACGACGCCCCGCAGCTGGAGGCACGCATCGAGCGCAGCGTCGACGAGGCGGGGGAGATCCTCGACTCGGCGTCAGCCGCGCTGGCCGCCGTCCGCAAGCGGCTGCGCACCGCGCAGGACCGGGTGCGGGAGCGGCTGAACACCATGCTCCGCTCTTCCGAGCTGGCCGGCGTCATCGGCGAAGCGATCGTGACGTTGCGCGCCGGCCGCTATGTGATCCCGATCCGGGCCGAGGCGAAGGGCCGCGTCAAGGGGATCGTGCACGACCAGAGCGCATCCGGGGCGACCCTCTTCGTCGAGCCGCTCGGGGTGGTCGAGCTGAACAACACCTGGACGCAGGCCACCCTCGACGCCCAGCGCGAGGAGGAGCGCATCCTCGACGAGCTCTCGCACGAGGTCGAGGCGCGCGCCGAGTCGCTGCGTGGGTCCCTGCAGGCCCTGGCCCGCGCCGACCTGTGGATGGCACGCGCCCGACTCGGGATGCAGATGGACGGCGTCCGACCCCAAGCGGCCGATGACGCGGTCGAGCTCCTGTCGGCCCGGCACCCGCTGCTCGGTCCGGGCGCCGTGGCGATCGACCTGCGCCTCGGAGAGCGGTTCGGATATCGAGCCCTGATCGTCACCGGGCCCAACACCGGCGGCAAGACCGTCTCGCTCAAGACGCTGGGGCTGCTGGCGCTCATGCATCAGGCCGGCCTGCGGGTGCCGGCCGCGGAAGGGGCCAGGCTGCCGGCCTTCCGCCGGGTGATGGCCGACATCGGCGATGAGCAGTCGATCGCGCAGTCCCTCTCCACCTTCTCGAGCCATCTGCGCAATGTCGTGCGCTTCGTGGCGGCCGCCGGAGCGGGGACCCTGATCCTGCTCGACGAGATCGGTGCGGGAACCGACCCGACAGAGGGATCGGCGCTGGCCATGGCGGTCGTCGAGCGTCTCCTGGAGCTGGGCGCCACGATCGCCGCCACCACCCATTACGCCGAGCTGAAGATCTTCGCCCAGGAGCACGAGCTGGTGAGCAATGCCAGCGTGGCCTTCGACGTGGCCACCCTGCAGCCCACCTACCGCCTTGAGATCGGCCTGCCCGGGAAGTCGCAGGCCTTTGCCATCGCCGAGCGGCTGGGCCTGCCCGCCGAGATCCTGGTCGACGCCCGGTCGCGGCTGGCCGCGGAACACGTGACGATGGAGGAGACCCTGGCGGCCATCTCGCGCGCCGAGGCGGACCGCTCAGCGGAGCTCGAGGAGGCTCGCCACGAGCGCGCCGAGGCGCATGACGCACGGGAGCTGGCACGCGGCGGCGTGGCGCGGGCACGCAGGGAGGCGGCCCAGATCCTGGCAGATGGGCGCCGTGCCGCCGACGAGATGCTGGCCCGTGCCGAGCGCGAGGTGCTCGAGGTTCGTCGCGAGCTCACGCGCCAGCGCAACCTGAGGGGCGCACGCAAGGGAGCCGACGAGTCCAAGGCGGCGCTCGACGACCTGGCCGGTCGCGCACAGCGGGCTCGGGCCGCCGCGGCTCCCGTACCCGCCGAGGACGGCGCTGGCGCTGAGCCAGAGACGCAGGCCGAAACGGTGCAGCCGCGAGTCGGGCTCTGGGGGCGCAGCCGAACGCTCGGAAGCGTGGGACGCATCGTCGAGGTGAGCGGCCGCACCGGGCGAGTCACCCTCGAGACTGATGGCCCCCGCGTGGTGATCCCGGGCGAGGACGTGGAGGTCTTCCCGGAACCCGCCACCTCGCCGGAGACGGGCGACGCCGAAGCCGATGAGTTGCGCCGCCGCGCGGCGAGCCGCATCGCGCCCCGGCTCGACCTGCGTGGCGAGCGGGTCGAGGAGGCCCTTG
>VBJX01000024.1:8925-21951 GCA_005879775.1 Chloroflexota bacterium | reverse complement strand
GGTACCTATATCTATCCACCGGGCCCCTCGATGCGCCTGGTGACCGATACCTTCGCCTACTGCCGGAGGGAGCTCCCCGCCTGGAACACGATCAGCATCAGCGGGTACCACATGCGCGAAGCGGGTGCCACGGCCGTCCAGGAGGTGGCCTTCACCATCGCCGACGCGATTGCCTACTGCTCGGCGGCCGTGGCGGCCGGGCTGGGCTTCGACGAATTCGCCCCGCGCCTCTCCTTCTTCTTTGCCGCCCACAACGACCTGTTCGAGGAGATCGCCAAGTTCCGCGCGGCGCGACGGGTCTGGTCGCGGGTCGCCCGCGAGCAGTTCGGGAGCCACGACCGACGGAGCATGGCGATGCGCTTCCACGTCCAGACGGCGGGCAGCACCCTCACCGCCCAGCAGCCAGGCAGCAACGTGGTGCGGACAACCGTCCAGGCCCTGGCGGCCGCGCTGGGTGGGGCGCAGAGCCTGCACACGAACGCCCTCGACGAGGCCCTCGGGCTGCCAACGCCGGCCACGGCTCGTTTGGCACTTCGAACACAACAAGTGTTGGCATTCGAGTCTGGCCTGACGGCTCCGGTCGATCCGATCGGAGGCTCCTGGTACCTCGAGGCGCTGACCGACGAGCTCGTCACCCGCATCGACGCCGAGCTGGCGGAGATCGATCGGCGCGGCGGAACGCTGGCAGCGGTAGCGGACGGCTACCAGCAGGCGGCGATCGCCCAGGCGGCCTACGACGAGCAGCGGGCGATCGAGAACCGAGAACGGATCGTGGTCGGGGTGAATGCCTTCGTCGAGGATGGGGACGAGCAGCGGCCGGAGCCGCAGCCGATCGACGCCGAGGCCGAGCGGCAGCAGGTGGAGCGGACGCGCGCCGTGCGAGCCAATCGTGACCAGGCGGCGGCTGAGCAGGCGCTCTCCGACCTCGAGGCGGCTGCCAATGGAACGGAGAACGTGCTGCCCAGAATGCGCAGCTGCGTGGAGGCAAACGTGACCCTCGGCGAGATCAGCGCCGTCCTGCGGCATGCCTGGGGCGAGTACCGCCCGTGATCGGCCCGATCCACCACATCGCGATCGTGGTGCGCTCGATACCCGATTCGCTGCCCCGCTACCGCGAGCTCTTCGGGTGGGTCCCCGAGGATGAGCCGCGGGTCTTCGAATCGCAGCGGGTCCGTCTCTGCTTCCTGCCGAGTGGGCCGCCACCGGCCGTGCGGATCGAGCTGGTCGAGCCGATCGACGCCGGGAGCGGCGTTGCTCGCTTCCTCGCCGATCGAGGCGAGGGGCTGCATCACGTCTGCCTCCTCAGCGATGACCTGCCCGGCGACCTGGCCGCCCTCGCCGCCGCGGAGGCGCAGCTCATCGATCGCGAGCCGCGCCCCGGAGCCCATGGCCGGGTAGCCTTCCTCCACCCGCAGACGATGAACGGCGTCCTGTGGGAGCTGCTCGAATCGACGCCAGATCACGCAACGGGAGATGACGCATGAGCGAGCCGAAGGCTGACCACCAGCCGGAGCGTCATCATGGCCCTCCTCAAGGAGGAATGGGAGGCGCAGACCCGGACCTGAGCGCCGCTCAGCGCACCCCGGCGGCGCGGAGCAGCGACGGGATCTGGGACGGGGAATCGGCGATCGAGACGCCGGCCGCCTGCAGGGCGGCTCGCTTGGACTCGGCGGTCCCGCCTCCCGCGGAGATGATCGCCCCGGCGTGGCCCATCCGCCTGCCGGGCGGCGCCGTCCGCCCGGCGATGAAGGCGGCCATCGGCTTGCGCACCTCGCGCGCGCAGAAGGCCGCGGCGCGCTCCTCCTCGTCACCGCCGATCTCGCCGATCATCACGATCGCCTCGGTCTCCGGATCCTGGTTGAACATATCAAGGACGTCGATGAAGCTCGTCCCGACGATCGGGTCACCACCGATGCCGACACAGGTCGTTTGGCCCAGCCCGGCATCGCTCATCGCCTGCACCACCTCGTAGGTGAGGGTTCCGGAACGGCTGACCAGCCCCACGGCGCCCTCGCGATGGATGCTCCCGGGAATGATCCCGACCTTGGCCTGACCCGGCGAGGTGGCTCCCGGGCAGTTGGGGCCGATGAGGCGCACGCCTGCCTGGCGCAGGACCCAGTAGACCCGCAGCATGTCGAGCGCCGGGATCCCCTCGGTGATGCAGAAGACGAGCCCGATGCCCGCGTCGGCGGCCTCGAGGATGGCGTCGGCGGCAGCCGGCGCCGGGACGAAGATGCAGCTGGCGTTGGCCCCCGTCCCGCGGACCGCCTCGTCGACCGTGTCGAAGACGGGCACGCGCCCGTCGAGCGCCGTCTGGCCGCCCTTGCCGGGAGTCACCCCGGCGACGACCTGGGTGCCGTACTCGGCCATGGCGCGCGAGTGGAATTCACCCTCGCGCCCGGTGATCCCCTGGACGAGCAGGCGGGTCTCCCGATCGACCAGGATGCTCATGCGGGCGCCTCTCCGCGGGCGGCGGCCACTGCGCGGGCGGCCGCCTCGTCCAGGCTGGCGGCAGTGATCAGGTTGGCGGCCTCCAGGATCTGAGCCGCTTCGGCGGCATTGGTGCCCACGATGCGAACCACCATTGGCACCTGGCGCTGCAGGGTGGCGCGGGCCTCGACGATGCCGCGTGCCACCTCGTCACCGCGGGTGATTCCCCCGAAGATGTTGACCAGGATGGCCCGCACATTCGGATCGTCCAGGATGATCCGGAAGGCGGCCGCCACCCGATCGGCCTTGGCCCCGCCGCCGATGTCCAGGAAGTTGGCGGGCTCGCCGCCGGCCAGCTTGACGAGGTCCATGGTGGCCATCGCCAGCCCGGCCCCGTTGACCATGCAGCCGATGGAGCCGTCCAGCTTGATGAAGTTGATCCCGGCCTCCCGAGCCGCGATCTCCGATGGCTCCTCCTCGTTCGCGTCGCGCATTGCCTCGAGGTCCGGATGCCGGTACAGGCCAGAGTCGTCGAGAACGATCTTGGCGTCGAGCGCCAGCAGCTCGCCACCGGCGGTGACGACCAGCGGGTTGATCTCGGCCAGGTCGGCATCGGACGAGGCGAATGCCTCCGCCAAGCCCCGCAGGATCGATCCGAACTGCCCACGCAGATCAGGCGAGAGCCCCAGGAAGAAGGCGACCCGGCGCACGTTGTGCTCCAGCAGGCCGAGCAGGGGATGAAGTGGGAGGCGCAGGACGGCATCCGGGTTGGTCCGCGCCGTCTCCTCGATCTCGACCCCGCCCTCGGCGCTGGCGATCACCGCGACGGCTCGCGAGGCGCGGTCCAGGACGATTCCCAGGTAGTACTCGTGAGCGATCTCAGCGGCGGGCGCGATGAGCACGGTCCGCACCGTCACGTCCTTGATGGTCATCCCCAGGATCTCTGCGGCCCGCGCCTCGGCCTCGGCTGGATCGGCCGCCAGCTTCACCCCGCCTGCCTTGCCGCGTCCGCCGACCAGGACCTGCGCCTTGACGACCACCGGGCCTCCGATCCGATCGGCCGCGGCCCGTGCCTGCGCCGGCGTGGTCGCCACCTCTCCGACGGAGACCGGGACCCCGTGGCTGGCCAGGATCTCCTTGCTGCGGTACTCCTGGAGCTTCAAGCGGCTCTCCTGAAGCGGCGCTCGGCGGCGAGCAGGGCCGCCATGGACGGGAGGGGATTGTAGCCGCCGCCAGCCCGGAGGCAGGTGCCGGGACCAGCAACGGGCCGAACGATCGCCCTACACTTGGGCTCCGTGGTGCCGGCACTGTGACCGGCGCGCAGCGGAGCACGGAGCGCACGTGTCCTACGACGTCACCCTCATTCCCGGAGACGGGATCGGGCCGGAGCTGGCCGATGCCACCGTCCAGGTTCTCGAGTCGACCGGGCTCGCGTTCACCTGGGATCGCCAGCAGGCCGGCGAAGCGACCATCGAAGCGGAGGGAACGCCACTCCCGGACCGCGTGGTGGAGAGCATCCGGCGCACCGGCACGGCGATCAAGGGCCCGATTACCACGCCAGTCGGGAGCGGCTTCCGGAGCGTCAACGTCGGCCTTCGCCAGGCCCTCGACCTGTACGCCAACGTGCGTCCGGCGCGAAGCATGGCCGGCGTCGAGACCCGCTACGAGGACGTCGACCTGATCATCGTGCGGGAGAACACCGAGGACCTGTACGCCGGGATCGAGCACCGGGTCGGGCCCGATGCGGCAGAGAGCATCAAGATCATCACCCGGTTCGCCAGCCAGCGGATCGCCCGCTACGCGTTCGAGTACGCGGTGCGCAACGGCCGCCGCAAGGTCACCGCCGTGCACAAGGCGAACATCATGAAGCTGACCGATGGCCTCTTCCTGGAGAGCTGCCAGCAGGTCGCCGCCGAGTACGAGGGACGCATCGCCTTCGAGGACCGGATCGTCGACAACATGTGCATGCAGCTGGTCCAGAAGCCCGATCTGTACGACGTCCTGGTCCTGCCGAACCTGTACGGCGACATCGTCAGCGACCTGGCCGCCGGGCTGGTCGGAGGGCTGGGCGTGGCACCCGGAGCCAACATCGGCGAGCATGCCGCGGTCTTCGAGGCGGTCCACGGATCGGCTCCCAAGTACGCCGGCCAGAATCGCGCCAACCCGACCGCACTCATCCTGTCGGGGGCGCTCATGCTCCGGCACCTGGGGGAGACCGCTGCTGCCGACCGCGTCGAATCGGCGGTCCGGGCGGTGCTGGCCGAGGGTCGCGTCTCGACTCCCGACCTCGGAGGCAGCGCCGGCACACGGGAGTTCGCGGCCGCGGTGGCTGACCGCGT
Source organism: Chloroflexota bacterium (assembly GCA_005879775.1). Lineage (GTDB taxonomy): Bacteria > Chloroflexota > Limnocylindria > QHBO01 > QHBO01 > CF-167. The sequence goes on along the minus strand of VBJX01000024.1, from coordinate 17,182 downwards.
GACCGCCTGAGCACCGCCTGACCCAGATGTTCGGCTACCGCATCTCCTGGGCCCAGCTGGCCTGGTTCGGGCATCGGCTGTCGGGGATCGGCGTGCTCGTCTACCTGTTCATGCACATCGTCGAGAACGCGACGCTTGCCTTCGGGCCCGACGTCTACGACTTCACCCAGACCCTCTTCCGCAACCTGCCGATCCGGCTCGGCGAGATCCTCCTGATGGCCGCGCTGGTGTACCACTCGCTCAACGGCCTGCGCGTGATCGTGATGGACTTCTGGCCGGCGACGACCGCCTGGTACCGGCCGCTCACCTACGGGGTGATCATCGCCACGATTGCGGCCATGATCCCGCTCGGCCTGATCATGATCGCCCCCTATGCCCCATGGGGCCGGATCCTATGACCGCACAGGGACGCCGCATCTGGCCGGTGGTCGGGGACCCGATGCGCCGCAACCCGTCGCGGGCTGCGCGGGCGCGACCGGTGGAGCCGGGGTTCGAGCGCTTCATGTGGTACTTCATGCGGATCAGCGGGCTGCTGCTCGTCTTCCTGGCCCTGGGCCACATGCTGATCATGCACGTGCTGGTGGCGCTCACCGGCCAGGAGATCAGCTTCGCCTTCGTCACCAGCCGCTGGGGGAGCCCCTTCTGGCGCATCTATGACCTCCTCCTCCTCCTGCTTGCCATGATCCATGGCGTCAACGGGGCGCGGATCATCGTCGGTGACTACGTGGAGCGCGGCGGCCTGCGCGCCTTCCTGGTCGGGATCATGCTGGCGGCGGCCTTCGTCTGGCTCCTGCTCGGGATCCTGGTGGTCGCCACCTTCGACCCCAACACCGCCAAGTTCGTGGGTCCGTTCTCATGAGCCTCCGCCTGCCCGATGCCACGGCGACGCGCCGTCGGCCGCGGACCCACGACCTCGACGCGCTCGTGGTCGGTGCCGGTGGCGCCGGTCTCTATGCGGCCCTGGAGCTGAAACGGGACCTCGGGCCGGAGGCCCGCATCGGCGTCATCAGCAAGCTCTATCCCTCCCGATCCCACACCGCGGCGGCCCAGGGTGGCGTGTGCGCCGCCCTTGGGAACACCGAGGAGGACAACTGGGAGTGGCACTGGTTCGACACGGTCAAGGGGGGTGACTACCTCGTCGACCAGGACGCCGCCGAGGTGATGTGCCGGGACGCGGTCGAGACGATCATCAACCTGGAGCACCTGGGACTCCCGTTCAACCGCACCCCCGAGGGGCTGATCGACCAGCGGCGCTTCGGCGGCCACACCCGCAACCACGGCGAGGGTCCCGTGCGGCGGGCGTGCTACGCGGCCGTTCGAACGGGGCACCACATCCTCCAGACCCTCTATGAGCAATGCATCCGCCACGAGGTGGCCTTCTACGACGAGTACCAGGTGCTCGACCTGCAGATGCCCGATGGCGTCGGCGGGCCGGTCACCGGCGTCATCGGCTACCAGCTGGCGACCGGCGAGGTCCATTCGTTCCTGGCCAAGTCGGTCCTCTTCGCCACCGGCGGGTTCGGCAAGATCTTCAAGGTCACCAGCAACGCCCACACCCTCACCGGGGACGGGGTGGCGATCGTCTACCGCCGGGGCCTGCCGCTCGAGGACATGGAGTTCTACCAGTTCCACCCGACCGGCATGTACAAGCTCGGCTTCCTGCTCTCTGAGGCGATGCGCGGGGAGGGCGGCTTCCTGGTCAACGGCAAGGGCGAGCGCTTCATGGAGCGCTACGCCCCGACCATGAAGGACCTGGCCAGCCGCGACGTCGTGAGCCGCAGCATCTACCAGGAGATCGCCGCCGGCCGGGGGATCGACGGCAAGGACTTCGTGCACCTCGACGTGCGGCACCTGGGGGCCGAGGTGCTCAACAAGAAGCTGCCCGACATGAGCGGCTTCATCCGCACCTATTTCGGGATCGAGCCGCTCACCGACCTCGTCCCGATCCAGCCGACCGCCCATTACGCGATGGGCGGCATCCCGACCGATCTGGACGGCCACGCGCTGGCCGATGAGCGCGGGACCCGTGTGCCGGGGCTGTATGCCGCCGGCGAATGCGCCTGCGTCAGCGTCCACGGGGCGAACCGGCTCGGCACCAACTCGCTGCTGGACATCCTCGTCTTCGGAAGGCGCGCCGGGGTGGCGATGGCCGACGAGGTGCGCCGGGCTCCCGATCCGCAGCCTGATGCGGTCGCTGAACGCGCGGTGCTCGCCGGCCTGGCGGAGCTGCTCGAGGGCATGGAGGGCGAGCGTCCAGCCGTGATCCGCGCTGAGCTGCAGGAGACGATGTTCGCCAAGTGCGGTGTCTACCGGAACGGGGCGCTGCTCGAGGAGGCGCAGGCCGATCTGCGCCGGCTGCGCGAGCGAGCCAGGCACCTCTGCGTGCAGGACAAGGGGCGCCGCTACAACACCGACCTGGTCGAGGCGCTCGAGCTCGGCTTCCTGCTCGACTGTGCCGAAGCCACCGTCGACTCAGCCCTGGCCCGCACGGAGACCCGCGGGGGGCACGCCCGCGAGGACTTCCCGGATCGTGACGATGTCGAGTGGCTCAAGCACACGTTCGCGTTCCGCTGGTCGGAGGGCGCTCCGCCGCGGATGGCATACAGGCCGGTGACGATCACCAAGTTCCCGCCGAAGCCGCGGGTCTACTGAGGCCATGGACGTCCTGCTGCGCCTGAAGCGCTTCGACCCCGAGCGCGATGCCGACCCCCACTGGGAGGAGTACACCGTGCAGGCCGATCCCAGCGATCGGGTGCTCGACCTGCTCCACCAGGTGAAGTGGTACCAGGACGGGACACTCACCTTCCGCCGCTCCTGCGCACACGGCGTCTGCGGCTCGGACGCGATGCTCATCAACGGCCGCAACCGGCTCGCCTGCGAGTACCTCGTCAAGGATGCCGGAACCGAGATCAGCGTCGAGCCGATCCGGGGCTCGCAGGTCATCAAGGACCTGCTCGTCGACCTCGATGGGTTCTGGGAGAAGTACCGCTCGGTGATGCCGTACCTCGTCAACGACGAGGTCCCGGCCGATGGGAAGGAGCGGCGCCAGTCACCCGAGGAGCGAGAGCGATTCGACGACACCTCCAAGTGCATCCTGTGCGGGGCGTGCACCACTGCCTGCCCGTCCTTCTGGTCGAACCCCGACTTCGTCGGTCCGGCGGCGATCGTCAACGCCCACCGCTTCATCTTCGACAGCCGCGACCAGGCCGGCGAGGAGCGACTCCAGATCATGGCCGACGCCGATGGGGTGTGGCGCTGCCGGACGATCTTCAACTGCGTCGAGGCGTGCCCGCGCGGGATCAACATCACCCGCGCCATCCTCGAGGTGACCGCGGAGGTTGAGAAGGCGCAGGGTGCCTAAGGCCGGGGCGCGCCGCTTCCTGATCCATACCGATGGCGCGGCCCGGGGCAACCCCGGACCGGCCGGGCTCGGCGCCGTCCTGCGCGACGCGACCAGCGGCGAGATCGTGGCCGAGCTCGCCCGCTTCCTGGGGATCAGGACGAACAACTACGCCGAGTGGACCGCGGTCGAGGCCGCGCTCGAGGAGGCGCTGCGCCTGGGGGCCTCCGAGGTCGACCTGCGGATGGATTCGGAGCTCGTCGCGCGGCAGATCAGCGGCCGCTATCGGGTCAAGCATCCCGACCTGAAGCCAATCTACGCGCGGGTGATGGCCATGCTCGGCCGGCTGCGCAGCTACTCGGTGGGCCACATTCCCCGCGAGCTGAATGGGGACGCTGACCGGCTCAGCAACGTGGCAATCGACGAGCGTCGGGAGCGCTGAGCTCGCCTGCGGCTACAATGACCTCCCTGGAGGCGGCCGGACGGCCGCGGGCGCGATCGTCGAAAGGCGGCGCTCGAGGAAAGTCCGGGCTCCACAGAGCAGGCTCGCGGGTAACGCCCGTCCGCCGTGAGGCGAGGACCAGCGCCACAGTGACGATGCCCGCGCAAGCGGGAGTGAAACGCGGCAAGCTCGAGCCGGAGCAAGACCGAATAGGAGGGCGACCGCGGCCTTCGGGCCGCAGCAGGTAGCTCGCTCAGCCCTCGGGTAGGTCGCTCAGATGGATGGCCGTCGCGGCACCATGGCGTGCCGGCACAGAACCCGGCTTACAGGCCGCTCTCCAGGGACTCAGTCTTCGTCGGCGCGCCAGACGGTCGTGGCCGTACAGGCGTTGCAGATCTCACGCGCCTCGTCCATGGTGCCCAGGGGGAGGGGGTACTCGCGCCCGCCGAGGAGACAATCGACCTGGACGCGCGGCCCGTCGCCGGCTGGCAGGATGGAAACGTGGCGCACGCGGCAGCGACGGATCCGCCCACTGCGGGGGATCGGGACTCGCTCCCGGGAGTCGATCGGTTCGAGCGCCATGGCTGTCTCCCCTCAGTGGCCGGGCCGCCCCGCCCAGCCGTCCACAGCCTAGGTACCCATCGGTCAGGACCTCAATGGCGCCTTCGTACCATGTCTCGCCGCCCGGAGGTCGGTGCCCTGCTCGGCAGGTGCCGCGCTAGACTCAGCCTCGGGACGGCGCCCATGTGGCGCGCCGCGGCGACGCGAGGAAGGCAAGGTTGGTGTTCGGCCGAAGACAGCGTGCGGACCAGGCCGAAGCCGCCCGGGAGGCGGAGCGCCGAGCGCTTTTCGAGGAGCTCGCGAAGCGACCTGACACGGTCTGCCCATTCCTCGGCCTGGCGGGATCGCGCGCCGAATACCACCAGGGAGTCACCCGCGAGCATCGCTGCTATGCCTTCGGCGACCCGGCCGACCTGTCCGCCGAGCAGCAGGAGAAGGTCTGCCTGCAGCGCGGGTACGGAAACTGCCCGCGCTACCTGCGCGGCGTGCTCGTCATTCCCACCGAGGAGCTTGAGGCGCTCCGCCGTCCCATGCCGGCGGGACCGCTGCCGCCGCTGCCGCCGCTCAGGCCGGCACGGCCGGCCACGCCGAGCCCCGAGCTGGCGTCTTCCGGGAGTGGCGGACGTCGGCGGGGGATCATCGCCGCCGGCCTGGCCATCCTCCTTGTCGCCTGAGGGGGGACCGCCGCACTGATCCTGCTGAACAGGGGTCCGGTTGCTGGGCCGACGCCGAGCGCCACGGCCAGCCCGAGCGGATCGCAGACCGCCGCGCCATCGGTCACGCCGGTGCCGACGCCGATCATCGTCTCCGCCGGGCCGCTCCCCACCGTCGGGCCCGGAGATACCTTCGAGGGATACGCGATCTTCGTCGCCCCGGGCGCCCACCAGGTGTGGCGCATCAACCAGGACGACGAGATAACGGGCAGGGCAGTCGCCGCCTTCAACCACCTGTCGCCGGCGCCAGTGGACCTCGTCCGGATCGGCGGCACCGTCTACTGGCGCACCCTGGTGGGCGGCTATACGGGGCTTGCCTACACGGACCGCCTGTCCGGCGAGTTCACGATCTACAAGGTCTACCGGGCGCCCGATGGCGCGGCGCATTTCGGCGAGTTCCTGCACAGCACACCCTGACGCGGCGCTGACGCCCTGACCCCGCGCTGATGCGCTGAGCATCGGGCGATCGGTCACCCCCTCCAGGACGATCGTGCAGTCCAGCCTGCAAAAAATCCCTTGACGGGGGACGCACGCTCTGTATGATGGCGCCCTGTGGCTCGAAATGGGGCTAGATGGGGAGCAGTGGTAGGCACCTCGCGATGGATCGCACGTCGTCCTTCCTCACCGGTGAGTTCCGGCACGCCCTCGACGACCGTGGCCGCGTGGCGATCCCGGCACGCTTCCGACCCCGCCTGGCCGAGGGCGCGACGCTGTCGCGCTGGCTCGATCGCTGCCTCGGCCTCTTTCCGCAGGACGAGTGGAGCGCGCTGGCGACCAAGCTCGGGGCGCTTCCGCTCACCAATCCGCGCGCGCGTGAGTTCGCGCGCTTCATGTCATCGGGAGCCGTCGAGGTCGAGCTTGATCGACAGGGACGGGTCCTCGTTCCCGGCTACCTCCGGGAGTACGCCGGCATCGGTGAGGGGGAGGTCGTCGTGGTGGGCGCGCTGAACCGGCTCGAGATCTGGGCGCCTTCGGCCTGGCAGCCGTATCGCTCCAAGATCGAGGACGAGCCCGAGGCGATGGCCGAGCACCTCGCCGACCTGGGCATCTAGGGGGTCGCGACGCAATGACGCACGCCGCGACCCCGCCATTCATGCGTCTCCGAGCCGATCGGCTCGCCGTCCGACACGAAAGGTGCAGCTGCGAATGGGAGAAGGGCACCTGCCGGTCCTCGTCGAGGAGGTTCTCGCCCTCCTGGACGTCGGGAGCGGCAGCTCCATCGCGGATTGCACGGTCGGCGGCGGTGGGCACGCCGAGCGGCTCCTGGAGGCCTCGTCTCCCGATGGCCGCCTGCTCGGCATCGATGCCGACCGGGCGGCCATCGCGGAGGCGCAACGGGCGCTCGCCCGCTTCGGCGCACGCGTTGTTCTCCGCCAGGCGAACTTCTCGGACCTCTACGACGTCGCTGGAGATGCCGGCTTCCTGCCGCTCGATGCGGTCCTCTTCGACCTGGGCCTTTCCAGCTACCAGCTCGCAGACCCGCAGCGCGGGTTCAGCTTCGCGGCCGATGCGCCGCCTGACATGAGATTCGATGAAGAACGTGGCATATCGGCCCTCGAGCTCATCGACCGATCGTCGGAGCGAGAGCTCGCCGGAATCCTCGCGGCGTTTGGTGAAGAACGCCGTGCACGCCGCATCGCGAAGGCGATCGTGGCGGCGCGCGCGCAGGGGCGGCTCATGAGCGCGGCCGACCTGGCACGCGTGGTTGCCGACGCGGTCCCGGCCAGGGGGGCCGATGCGGGCCGCATCAACGCGGCGACACGCACCTTCCAGGCCCTGCGCATCGCCGTCAACCGCGAGCTGGAGGTGCTGCCCCCGGCGCTCTCCGGGGCGCTCGCGGCTTTGCGCCCAGGCGGCCGCCTGGCGGTCATCAGCTACCACTCCGGAGAGGATCGGATCGTGAAGCGCTTCATCGCTCGGGAGAGCCGTGACTGCGTCGAAGAGCCGTTGCCGCCGGTCTGCACCTGCGGGCACCGCGCTCAGCTCCGATCGCTGCGGCGGGGGATCGTCACCCCAACCGCGGCCGAGATCAGTCGTAACCGTCGCTCCCGAAGCGCGCGGATGCGCGTCGCGGTGAAGCTCGCCCCGGCGAGCGCCTAGCCATGGTCAGGGGAGGTACCCGATGAGCCGAGGAAGACCACGTCACCAGGCGAGCAGACGACGGAGCTACAGCAACCGTCAGCGTGAGCTGCGCGAGCGCCAGTTGCGCCCCGGCGAGCGCCGAATGCTCGCGGAGGAGCGCGTCGCGGACGGCGAGGCCGGAATCGAGATCGAGTCGATCTCGTCCTGGGAGGCCCGCCTCCACGGTCGGGCGAGCGCCGCCTAGATGGCAGTCGTCGGCGCCCGGCCCGCGACCCGCATCGGCGTCTTCGGACGGCGGGCGCCGTCACACCCGCGTCGAGCGCGACAGGTCCACCGGCGTGGGGCCGGCAGACCCGGGACGGCGCGGCGTGCGCTGCGGCGGGCCAGGACGACCTCCATCTCGTCGCTGCTGGTGGCGATCACCGCCGCTGCCGGGCTCTGCGTCCTCTATCTCGGCCAGTCGACGCATGTCGCCGCGATGGGGTACGAGATCGACAGCCTCCAGTCCCGCCTCGCCGGGCTGGAGGCGCAGCAGCAGCGGCTGATCGTACAGATCGGAGAGGCACGCTCGCCGAGCGTCATCGAGGAGCGTGCGCAGTATCGGCTGCACCTGGTTCCGATCGACCCGAGCCGCGTCGTATTCGCGCCGTCATCGAGCGACCCATCCCATTGAAGTAGCCGCGCGCGACCCGGCCCGGCGCCGGGCCGCTCGCGACGGAGTGGCCAATGCTCGCAAGGACCGACAGCCGTGCCCGCGCCCTGTCCCTGCTGATCGTGGCGACCGTGCTCGCCACGCTGATCGGGGGGAGGCTGGCATGGTGGCAGGTCGCCCAGCATGGCTGGCTCTCGGAGATGGCCCTCAACCAGCTGGCGCAGAACGAGGATCTGCCCGCCGAGCGGGGCGACATCCGTGACGCGACCGGCGTCCTGCTGGCGACCTCGGTCCAGGTGCAATCGGTCTTCGCCACCCCTCCCTCGGTGACCGACAAGGCGGGCGAGGCGAAGGCCCTCGGCCCGCTGCTCGGCATCGACACCGCCCAGCTCGAGACGCTCCTCGGCTCCCGCGACCCGTGGGTCTGGCTCAAGCGACGGGTCGATCGGAGCGTCTCCGCCGTGGTA
>VBJX01000024.1:0-8897 GCA_005879775.1 Chloroflexota bacterium | reverse complement strand
CGCGCCCGGCACGACCCTGGCGGCCCAGGTGCTCGGCTTCGTGAACGTGGATGGTGTCGGGCAATACGGAGTGGAGGGGGCATCGGACCCGCTGGTCGCCGGGCTCCCCGGCTCGATCACGGCGCAGGCCGACGTGATCGGGCGCCGGATCGCCGACTCGGTGAACGAGCTGCGCCCGCCGGTCAACGGCTCGGACCTGACCCTCACCCTCGACGCCGGTCTCCAGTTCCAGCTCGAGCAGGCGATGTGGGGGACCTATACCAAGAACCAGGCGCAGGGCGTGACCGGGATCGTCATGGACGTCAGGACGGGCGCCATCCTGGCGATGTCCAGCTACCCGTCATTCGACGGCAACCAGTACGCATCGGCCGATCCGTCGATCTTCAGCGATCCTGCGGTGAGCCGTGTCTACGAGCCGGGATCGGTGATGAAGGCGTTCACCATCGCCGCGGCGTTCGACGCCGGCGCAATCAACCTGGCCACCACGGTCCACGACGACAACAACCTGCAGATCAGCGGCTACCGAATTCAGAACGCCGACCGCGCGTACCACCCCTACGGCCACGGGGACATCACCGCGGGGGACGTGCTGAAGATCTCCGACAACGTCGGCGCGGCCAAGATCGGTCTCCTCCTCGGGCGCCAGCGGCTCTACGAGGCGTTTCGCCGCTTTGGGTTCGGCACGCCAACCGGCGTGGACATGACCGGGGAGAGCGCCGGAGTGGTGCACGACCCCGATGGCCCCGGGGGTTACGGGGATCTCACTGCGGCGCAGAACGCCTTCGGCCAGGGGCTCGGAATCACTGCCATCCAGCTGGTCGCCGGCTACGCGGCGATCGCCAACGGCGGGACGCTGGTGACCCCGCACGTCATCGCCGGCTGGACCACCCCGGACGGGGTCTACCACGAGGCCTCGGCTGATCCGGGGGAGCGGATCATGCAGCAGGCGAGCGCCCAGACCGTGCTTGAGCTGCTGACCGCCGCCGTCGACCTGGGGATCGCCAAGCCGGCGCGGATCCCCGGCTACTCGGTGGCCGGCAAGACGGGGACCGCCCAGGTGGCTGGACCCGCCTCCGTGCGTGTGCAGACCGGTACCGATGCCTCCGGCCGTCCGATCTACGGGACCCAGATCCGCGACGTCTATCGCGATGGCTGGATCGACTCGTCGTTCGTGTCGATCGTGCCGGCCTCCGCTCCCAAGGTCGTGACCCTGATCCTCATCCACCGGCCGGTGACCTGGGGCAACTTGCAGACGGCCCAGTCGGTGACCAGCGTCTACCGTGACTGGGCGCCGCAGATGCTCGAGTACCTGGCCATCCCGCCCGATCGGCCGGCCACCCCGGTGGCCTCCAAGTGAGGCTCCTGCGGCTGCTAGACTCGCCGGAAGACTCTGCAGGGAGTGGCGTGCCCCCCTCGATCCGTCTCGAAGACCTCCTGGTCGCCACCGGCGGCCGTCTCCTCGGGCCGACGAGCGTCACCTCCTTCGCCACCTCCGCCGTGGACTCCCGCCAGGTGACCCCGGGAGGCCTCTTCGTCGCGCTCCGCGGTGAGCGGGTTGATGGCCACCGGTACGCGGCCGAGGCGGTGCGCGCCGGGGCCTCCGTCCTGCTCCTTGATCGGCCGGTGCCGCTCCCCGAGGGGATCGACGTGGCAGTGGTGATCACTCCGAATACGCTGCGCGCGCTGCAGGAGGTCGCGGCCTGGTGGCGCGCCCAGTCAGCGGTCCGGCTGGTGGGGATCACCGGTTCGACCGGCAAGACGACCGCCAAGGAGATCACCGCCGACGTGCTGCAGCGAACTCACCGGACGCTGCGCAACGAGGGGAACCTGAACAGCGAGAGCGGCCTGCCGATGACGCTGCTGCGCCTGGCCCCCGAGCACGAGCTGGCGGTGCTGGAGATGAGCATGTACACCGAGGGTGAGATCGCCAGGCTGGCTGAGATCGCGAGGCCCGAGGTCGGGGTCGTCTTGGCGGTGCATCCGACCCACCTCGAGCGGGCGGGCAGCCTGGAGGCGATCACGCGCGCCAAGACGGAGCTCCCCGCCGCCCTGCCGCGAGACGGTCTGGCGGTCCTCAATGCCGATGATCCACGCGTGGCCGCCATGCGCTCGGCAACCCCGGCAGAGGTCCGCACGTTCGGGCTCGGCCCGGCCGACGTGCAGGCCACCGAGATCGAGACGCACGGCCTGGAGGGAACCCATCCGCAACGCGAACCCGGGGCGCCACCTGATTCCCCACGCGCTGGCGGCGGTCGCGGTGGCCGAGCGCTTCCAGGTCCCTCTCGAGGAGGTGGCGGCTGCCCTGGCGGCCGGCAGCCGGGCTCCGCATCGGATGGCGCTCGCTGAGGCGCTCAGCGGAGCCCGGGTGATCGACGACACCTACAACGCCTCACCGGTCTCGACGCTGGCCGCCCTCGAGTTCCTGGCGGAGACGCCGTTGCCGCCTGGACGCCGGCGGCTGGCCGTGCTCGGCGACATGCTGGAGCTGGGCCCCGACGAAGAGGAGCTCCACCGGCAGGTGGGCGAGCGAGCCGGGCGGATCGTCGACGGCCTGGTGACGGTCGGGGAGCGGGCACGATTGATCGCCGAGGGCGCGCGCGCCGCCGGCCTGGCGCGGGTGGCGAGCGCAGCCGACCTTCATCAGGCAGAAGCGATCGTCGACCGGGTGCTCGATCCGGGGGTCGGCGACCTGCTGCTGGTCAAGGGCTCGCGCGGGGTCGAGCTCGACCGGCTGGTGGCCACCCTGACCGGTGTCTCGAAAGCCGATCGGGAGACCGGCTGATGCTGGCGATCGTGGTGGCGCTGCTGGCCGCCTTCGCCGGCGTCGTGCTGGTGGGCCCGGTCTACATCGGCCTCCTGCAGCGGCTCGGCTACGGCAAGCAGATCCGAGTGGAAGGTCCGGAGGGGCACATCGCCAAGGCTGGCACCCCGACCATGGGCGGGATGCTGATCGTGGTGGTGGTCATGTTCCTGGCGATGGCGATGCGCATCGAGGACGTGAGCACCCTGACGCCGATGCTGACCCTGGTCGGCGTCGGGATCCTGGGGGCGATCGACGACTACGTCAACGTCCAGACCGGCCTCGGCATTCGTGGTCGCCGCAAGCTCGTCTGGCAGACGGTCGTGGCGCTGCTGGCGGCGTGGTACCTGCAGCGTCATTTCCACATCACGCAGATCAGCGTTCCGCTGGTCGGTGACGTCGGCATCCTGCCGATCGCCTTCATCCTGTTCGTCGCCTTCGTGATCGTGGCGATGAGCAACGGGGTGAACCTGACCGATGGGCTCGACGGCCTGGCCGGCGGGGTCCTCATCTTCAGCTTCGTCGCCTACCTGCTGATCGCGCTCGTGGCGGTGCCGGCGGTCGGCAAGCACTCCCAGCCGAACCTGGCCATCTTCTGCGCGCTGATCATCGGCGCCTTGATGGGGTTCCTCTGGTTCAACGTTCACCCGGCCCAGCTCTTCATGGGTGACTCCGGGGCGCTCGGGCTGGGCGCCACGCTGGCGGTGGTGGCCACCATCACCACCCAGCTGCTCCTGCTGGCCGTGATCGGGTTCGTCTTCCTGGCCGTCACCCTCTCGGTGATCCTGCAGGTCGGCTCGTTTCGGTTGCGTGGCCGGCGGATCTTTCGCATGGCGCCAGTGCAGCATCACTTCGAGCTGATCGGCTGGGCGGAGGAGAAGATCACGGTCCGCTTCTGGATCGTGTCGGCCCTGGCCGGGCTGCTCGGCTTCAGCCTCTTCCTGGCCACCGTGAACGGGCTCTAGCAGGACCGATGCAGACGATGACGCATCCGGTCCGGACGCTCGACGACCTGCGCGGGCGCCGGGTGGTGGTGCTCGGCCTGGCCCGTTCCGGGGTCGCCGCCGCCCGCATGCTCGCCGCGGCCGGGGCCGAGGTGAGCGCCTACGACCGCCGTCCGGCTTCGGAGCTCGACGAGTCGGTGGCCTCGCTCCAGGAACGCCACGTGCGCCTGGCGCTCGGCTTGACCCCGGCGGCCGTCGGCCTCCTGCTGGGCACTGCCGAGCTCCTCGTCACCAGCCCCAGCATCTCGCCGGACTTCCCGACCACCGACGACTGGCTGCGCGAGGCGCTGCGCGATGCGCGACAGCGAGGCGTGGATCTGGTGAGCGAGGTCGAGCTCTTCCTGCGCCTGACCCGCGCCAGGGTGCTGGCGGTGACCGGGACGAAGGGCAAGACGACGACCACCGCGCTGATCGGCGCCATCCTCGACGCGGCGGACCTGCCACACGCGGTGGGCGGCAACATCGGGCAGCCGCTCATCGAGCAGGTCGGGCTGCTGGGACCCGATGACTGGGCGGTCCTGGAGCTCTCCGAGCTGCAGCTGCCGACCATCACCCGCGGGGCGGCGATCGCGGTCTACACCAACATCACCGCCGATCATCTCGACCGCCACCCGAGCGTGGAGGCGTACCGGGCGGTGAAGGCCCGCCTGGCCGAGCTGAGCGTGCCGACCGGGCGCGTGGTGCTGAACGCCGATGACCCCGTCAGCCGCGAGCTGGGCGCGCGCCTGCCACCGGACGCGATCGACTGGTACGGCATCGAGACCGCCGACCGCTCGCTGGCGGCCACCGTGGATGCCGACGGCTGGCTCACGCTGCACGGCGAGCGGCTGCTGCCTGCTGCCGAGCTCCGCCTGCCGGGGCGCCACATGCAGGCCGATGTCCTTGCAGCGGCCGTCGGCGGCTCCCTCGCCGGCGCGGCTCCGGATGCGATCGCCGCCGCCGTCCGTGGCTTCGCCGGGGTGCCGCATCGTCTCGAGCTGATCGGCGAGTGGGGAGGCGTGCGCTGGGTCAACGACTCGCAGGCCACCATCCCGGTCGCCGCCATCGCCGCGCTGCGGGCCTATGCGCCGGCGCCGGTCGTCCTCATCGCCGGAGGGAAGGACAAGGGACTCGACTACGCCGAGCTCGCCGACGCCATCGCCGAGGTGTGCCGGGGAGTGGTGCTCATCGGTGAGACGGCGGCGACCCTCGAGCGCCACATTGCCCGACGAGTGCCGACGGCGCGGGCCGACTCGATGGCTGGGGCGGTGGCCTCTGCCGCCGCCATGGCGCGCCCCGGCGACGTCGTGCTCCTGGCCCCAGCCGCCGCCTCGTTCGACATGTTCGACGACTACGAGGCGCGCGGTGATGCGTTCCGCGCCGCCGCCGTGGCACGGAACGAGGCCCCCGCCGGAGGTGCGCAGTGAGCGCCGCCGTCCTCACCGCGCGGCGGGCGGTGAGGAGCGGGGTCCAACGCGAACGACACGAGGTCGCCTACCCGCTCCTGGTCTCGGTGGTGGCCCTGACCGCCATCGGCGTGGTGATGGTCTATTCGGCGTCCAGCGTCCGTTCCTACTTCTCCACCTCGGACCCGGGCACGCAGGGGATGCAGCAGGCCATCTGGGCCGTGCTGGGGGTCGCTCTCATGTATCTCGCCAGCCGCGCCGACTTCCGTCACCTGCGATACCTGGCGATCCCGATCTACGTCGGCACGCTGGTGCTCCTCATCGTCGTGCTGATTCCCGGCGTTGGGACGATGGTGGCCGGCTCGCGGCGCTGGATCGTCCTGCCGGGGATCGGTGGCTTCCAGCCGGCCGAACTGGCCAAGCTCTCGATCTGCCTCTACCTGGCGCACTGGCTCGACCGGCGCGGGCGCGAGGTCCGTGGCCTGCGGAGCGGCCTCATCCCATTCGGCATGCTGGTCGTGCCCGCCTTCCTGCTGATCGCGCTCGAGCCGGACCTGGGCACGGCCGCCGTGTTCGTCGCCGTCGCGGTGACCGTCTTCTACATGGCGGGTGCCAACCTGCTCTACCTCGGCGCCATCGGCGGCGCGGTGATGGGCGCCACCTGGCTCATGGTCACCACCACGCCCTACCAGCTGCAGCGCGTGCAGGGCTTCATCGATCCGTTCCGCGACCCGCTGGTCACCGGCTACAACGCGGTGCAGGCGCTCTTGGCGCTGGCCCTGGGCGGGATCACCGGCATGGGGCTGGGGGCGAGCCGGCAGAAATTCCTCTACCTGCCGGCGCCATCGACCGACTTCATCTTCGCGATCATCGGCGAGGAGTGGGGCCTGATCGGCACCCTCACCGTCCTCGCACTCTTCGTCCTCATCGCCTACCAGGGGTACCGGATCGCGATCCACGCGCCGGATACCTTCTCCGGGCTGCTGGCGGCAGGGATCACCACCTGGCTGGTGGTGCAGGCCTTCATCAACATGATGGTCGTCACCGCCCTGCTGCCGGTCACCGGAATTCCATTGCCGTTCATCAGCTACGGTGGATCGGCCCTCACCATCAACCTCGTGGCGGTCGGCATCCTGCTGTCGATCTCGCGCGAGGCCAAGCAGACTGGATCGGTGTTCGATGCGCTTGTCGGTGTCGGGCGGCGGGACAGGCGGGCACGTCTACCCCGCGCTGGCCGTCGCACGGGCACTGCGCGACGCGCGGCCCGACGTTGACCTCTCGTACATCGGCGGCGTGCGCGGCCTCGAGCGCCGCCTGGTCGCCGACGGCGAGATCGCATACCACCAGCTCGTGGTGCGCTCGCTGCGCAGCGCCGGGCGCGACCTGCACCTGCTCCTCGATCCACTGCGCCTGGCGGCCTCGGTCCCGCAGGCCTGGCTGCTGATGGGGCGCCTGCGCCCAGCCGCGCTCTTCACCACCGGTGGCTACCTGGCCGTTCCGCTGGTCATGGCGGCGCGGGGCCGGGGGATCCCCACGCTTGTCTGGGAGGGGAACGTGATCCCGGGCCGGGCCACCGCGGCGGTGGGCAGGATGGCGACCCGGGTGGCAGTCTCCTTTCCGCCGACCGTGGACGCCTTCGGGGATCGCGCCTTCCTCTCCGGCACTCCCATCCGCTCGTTCGCGCATGTCGACCGCGAGGTGGCGCGCGCCTCCTTCGGGGTCGGGCCGGCGGACCGCCTCCTGCTCGTCTTCGGCGGATCGCAGGCCGTGGCGCGCATCACCGCTGCCCTGGAGGCATCACTGGAACGGCTGCTGGACGACTGGCACGTCCTGCACCTGGCCGGCGAGGCGGGGATGGCCGAGGCCCGCGCGCTGCAGGCTCGCCTGCCCGAGCCGGTTCGCGACCGCTATCAGCCGATCGGCTTCCTGACCGACCGGATGGCCGATGCGCTGGTGGCCGCCGACCTGGTCGTGGGCCGCGCCGGCTCGTCGACCTGTGCCGAGGTCGCGGCCGTGGGGGTCGCCTCGATCCTGGTCCCGTATCCGCATGCCGCCGCCCACCAGCGGGCGAACGCGGCGTGGCTTGCCGACCGCGGAGCGGCGGTGCTGGTCGCCGACGATGAGCTGGACGCACCACGACTGCTGGCGGAGGCGCGCGCCCTGCGCGACGACACCGTCCGCGCAGCAATGGCCGATGCGGCGCGCCGGCTGGGGCGGCCTGACGCGGCCAGGCGGGTCGCCGATGAGCTGCTGGCCCTCGCCGAGGGCCGGCCCCCGTCAATGGCGGGCAGGGCGGGATGAACGCCACGGTGGGTGCCACGGCCGCCTCGCTCGCCGCCTTGGATGCGCTGGCGGCCGAGCGCGGGCTGTCGCTGAGCGCGGACGCCCCGCTCGCCCCGCTCACCACCCTGCGCGTCGGCGGGCGCGCGGACCGCCTGGCGGTCGCGACCACGAGCCCGGAGCTGCTGGCGCTTTTGAACGTGGGGCGCGAGACCGCCGTCCCGACCTTCGTCCTGGGCAACGGGAGCGACCTGGTGGTCGCCGACGCGGGAGTGCGCGGGCTCGTCATCCGCAACCGGTCGAAGGCGGTCGCCATCGAGGGAGACCGGCTGGCGGCCGACTCGGGGGCGGCGATGGCGATGCTCGTCCGACGCTGCGCGGCGGCCGGGCTGGCGGGCCTGGAGTTCGGGATCAGCGTGCCGGGCACGCTCGGTGGGGCGATCTGGGCCAACGCGGGCGCCCACGGAGGGGAGATCCGGGACGTTCTGATCGACGTCGACGCCTGGGATCCCGCCAATGGCGAGGTCCGCAGCCTGGACAACGCGGCCTGCTCCTTTTCCTACCGCGAGTCGCGCTTCAAGCAGAGCGCGGAGGTGATCCTCGCCGCCCGGCTCGGCCTGCATGCCGGCGACACCGGCGAGATCGCCGAGCGCATCGCGGAGCACCAGGCGCAGCGGATCGCCACCCAGCCGCTCGCCGACCAGAACGCGGGGAGCGTCTTCCGTAATCCCCCCGGCGACCACGCCGGCCGCCTGATCGACGCTGCCGGGCTGAAGGGGCTGCGGATGGGCAGCGCCAGCGTCAGCACCCTGCACGCCAACTTCATCGTCACCGAACGCGGGGGCCGGGCGGCCGACGTCCGTGCCCTCGGCGAACGGTTGCGAGCCGCGGTCCGCGATCGGTTCGGGGTCGAGCTCCAGTTCGAGATCGAGTTCGTGGGCGAGTGGGACGCGCCGGACCCGGATGGGGCGGCGGCCTCGTGAGCCGGCGGCTGCGGGTCGGGATCTTCGCCGGTGGTCGCTCCGCCGAGCACGAGGTCGAGCCGTACCTGGTCTACATCGATCGCGAGGGGCGCTGGCACCTACCGGCGGGTCCCGCCCCCTTGCTGGGTGAGCAGCCGCTGGCAGGACTGCTGGGGGTGGCCACCACGGGTGAGCAGTCGCGCCTCCTGCGCGAGCACGCCAACCTGCCCGTCCGGGTCGACACCGCCGCACCGGCGCTCGCCCCGCGCGCGGCGCTCGGCTCCCTGGCCGAGGCGATCGACGTCGCCTTCCTGGCGCTGCACGGGCCGTTCGGCGAGGACGGGACGCTCCAAGGATTCCTGGAGATGGCCGCGATCCCCTATACCGGGGCAGGCGTGCTGGCAAGTGCATTGGCCATGGACAAGGTCATCTTCAAGGACCTGATGCGCGGGCACGGGCTCCCGGT
>VBJX01000109.1 GCA_005879775.1 Chloroflexota bacterium | reverse complement strand
CTTCGGCCGATCGGAGGTCGCTCCGGAGCTGCCCGCTTCGGTCTATCCGGCACGGGTCGAGCGATTGCGGCAGGCGGCGGCGGAACGCCGCTACGACCTGCTCGTTGTCTATGCCGACCGCGAGCACAGCGCCAATCTCGCCTACCTCACCGGCTTCGACCCGCGCTTCGAGGAGGCGATCCTCCTGCTCGGCGCGACCGGCCGCCCGATCCTGCTGGCGGGCAACGAGTGCATCGGCCTGGCCCGCGCCGCCCCGCTTCCGGTCGAGGCCGTGCTCTTCCAGGAGCTGAGCCTGCCGAGCCAGCCACGCGACCGCTCGAAGAGCCTTGCCGAGATCCTCTCCGACGCCGGCCTGGGGCGCGGCTCGCGCGTCGGGGTGGTGGGCTGGAAGACCGGTCCCGATCCGTCCTGGATCAACGCTCCGGCCTACCTGGTCGACACGCTGCGCGCCGCCGTGGGGGAGGGGGGAGATGTGACGGACGGCACCGACCTGCTCATCAGCGCGGCCGATGGGCTGCGTGTCGTCAGCGAGCCCGAGCAGATCGCGGCCTTCGAGCACGCCGCCTGCCAGACCTCGGACGGCGTCCGCAACCTGCTCTTCGGCCTGCGCCCCGGGATGCGCGAACGCGAAGCGGTCAGCCTTCTCCAGTGGAGCGGGGCCCCGCTCTCGTGTCACCTGATGCTGACCGCCGGCCCGCGGGCGCGGTACGGACTCCTCAGCCCGGGCGACCGCGTTGTCGAGCGCGGCGATCCACTGACGGTCGCCTTCGGCATCTGGGGCGCGCTCAACTGCCGGGCAGGCTTCGTCGTCGAGGCTGCGAGCGAGCTGCCCGACGAGATCTCCGACTATGTCGAGCGGCTGGTCGCTCCCTACTTCGTCGCGGTCGCCGAGTGGTACGGCGCCCTGCACATCGGGCAGACCGGCGCGCGCCTTCAAGAGATCATCGATCGGCGGCTGGGGGACCCGTTCTTCGGCATCTTCCTCAACCCCGGCCACCAGCTCCACCTCGACGAGTGGGTCAACAGCCCGATCTTCAACGGCAGCCCGATCGAGCCCCGCTCCGGGATGGTCCTGCAGGTCGACATCATCCCGGCCACTGGCGGGCCCTACTTCACGACGAACATCGAAGACGGGGTGGCCCTGGCCGATGCGGCGCTGCGCGCCGAGCTGGCCGCTTCCTTCCCGGCGATGTGGGAGCGGGTCGAGCGGCGTCGGCGGTTCATGCGCGAATCGCTCGGCATCGAGCTGCATGCGGACGTTCTGCCGCTCTCCAACCTGCCCGCCTTCCTGCCTCCGTTCGTGCTGCGGCCCGACCTGGCGATGACTCTTGCCGGCTGAGGAGGTGCTCGCCATCGGCGACGCGCCGCTTCGGGTCGAGCTGCTGCCTGCCATCGGCGGCCGGCTCCACCGGCTCCGGGCCTTCGGTCATGACCTGCTCCGCACGCCGGACGATCCCTCGGAGCACGGGCGAGATCCCTTCGTGTGGGGCGCCTTCGTCATGGCGCCGTGGTGCAATCGGACTGCAGCAGTCACAACCCACGTCGGCCCCCATCTGGTGGACCTTCCCTCGAACTTCCCCGATGGCAGCGCGATCCACGGGCAGGTGTACGCCGCGCCCTGGCAGGTCGAGGGCGACGGCAGGCTCTCGGTGCGCGGCGGGGGAGATGGCTGGCCGTGGCCCTACGAATGCACCCTCCGGGTTCAGGTTGAGGACGCAGTCCTGATCATCGACCTGGCGATGACGAACCGCGCGCAGACCCCGATGCCCGGCGGCATCGGCCTCCATCCCTGGTTCGGTGGACCGCTCGAGGTGCGCTTCGACGCCCACGAGGTCGTGCGATCGAACACGGATTCCGCGGCGGGACTCGAAGCAGTGACCGGGCAGTTCGACCTGCGCGAGATGCGGCCCATGCCAGAGGGCCTGGATGCCGCCTGGCTCGCCGCCGGCGATCCGGCGTTCGAGATCCGATGGCCTCGCCTCGGTGTTCGGGCAGCGGCCCGTGTCGCCTCCGACGCACCTGCCTGGATCGTGGCCGCCAGCCCGCCGGGCCTCGACGCCGTCGCCATCGAGCCACAGACCCACGCGGCCTACGGCCTGGAGCGCTTCCTGGCCGGCGAGCCCGGCGGTCTGCAGCCGGTGTCGCCGAGCGCCACGCTCCACCTGCGGATCGAGCTCGCCTTCGCGCTCTCCCGAGCGGGACTCGCGCACGGCCGCGGTTGACAGTCGTTCGCATCGGCCGGTAGACTCCGAGATCGCGCCGGCATGTCCGGCACGGCGTCGCGAGGACGGCGGATCAACCAGGTCCGCGCAGCTCGCCGCCGAGGTTGCCGATCACGGAGGCCTCGAATCGAACGAAACCGATCCGTCGGTGACGTGACTTAACAGCTGAAGAGTGACAGGAACCCACACGAGTCAGCGGGACCAAGCTTGAAGTGTGAACGGTGGTGGAGCCCTCGGGGCAAGACCACTGTTTTTTGTTCGGAGAGTTTGATCCTGGCTCAGGACAAACGCTGGCGGGGTGCGTGAGACATGCAAGTCGAACGGGGTCTCATCGGGCTTGCTCGAGGAGACCTAGTGGCGGACGGCTGAGTAACGCGTAGGTGACCTGCCCGGAAGTGGGGAATAACTGCCCGAAAGGGTGGCTAATACCGCATGTGGTCGGCGATTCGCTTCGTCGTCCAAAGCCGCAAGGCGCTTCCGGAGGGGCCTGCGTCCGATTAGCTAGTTGGTGGGGTAATGGCTCACCAAGGCGACGATCGGTAGCTGGTCTGAGAGGATGATCAGCCAGACTGGGACTGAGAACGGCCCAGACTCCTACGGGAGGCAGCAGTCGGGAATTTTGCCCAATGGACGAAAGTCTGAGGCAGCAACTCCGCGTGAGGGACGAAGGCCTTCGGGTCGTAAACCTCTTTTCTCAGGGAAGATACAAGACGGTACCTGAGGAATAAGCCACGGCTAACTACGTGCCAGCAGCCGCGGTAATACGTAGGTGGCGAGCGTTGTCCGGATTTACTGGGCGTAAAGAGCGCGCAGGCGGCCGGTCAAGTCCGATGTGAAAGCTCCCGGCTTAACTGGGAAATTGCATCGGAAACTGATCGGCTTGAAGGTGGGAGAGGGTAGCGGAATTCCCGGTGTAGTGGTGAAATGCGTAGATATCGGGAGGAACACCAGTGGCGAAAGCGGCTACCTGGCCCATTCTTGACGCTGAGGCGCGAAAGCTAGGGGAGCAAACGGGATTAGATACCCCGGTAGTCCTAGCCGTAAACGATGAACACTAGGCGTAGTCGGTATCGACCCCGGCTGTGCCGTAGCCAACGCATTAAGTGTTCCGCCTGGGGAGTACGGCCGCAAGGCTAAAACTCAAAGGAATTGACGGGGGCCCGCACAAGCAGCGGAGCGTGTGGTTTAATTCGTCGAAACGCGAAGAACCTTACCAGGACTTGACATGCACCGGAAAACGGCGGAAACGTCGTCCTCCCGCAAGGGATCGGTGTGCAGGTGTTGCATGGCTGTCGTCAGCTCGTGTCGTGAGATGTTGGGTTAAGTCCCGCAACGAGCGCAACCCCCGTGGCATGTTGTATCACTCATGCCA
>VBJX01000104.1:2248-8974 GCA_005879775.1 Chloroflexota bacterium | reverse complement strand
GCGATGACCACCGCCATTCGCCCCGAGGTCCGCATCGCCGAGCGCGCCGGCTTCTGCTATGGCGTGCGGCTGGCGATCGACAAGGCGAAGCACGCCCGCGACGAGGGGAAAGAGGTGACCACCCTCGGCCAGCTGGTGCACAACCCCGGGATCAAGGCCGACCTGTCGGATCGGGGCATCAAGACCGCCGACCTGGCTGACCAGGTCGAGGGCGGGACGCTCGTCATCCGCGCCCATGGCGTGCCGGCCGGTGAGCTGGAGCAGGTGCGCGGCAAGCCGGAGCTGGAGGTGATCGACGCCACCTGCACCTGGGTGGTCCAGTCGCAGAAGGCCGCCGCCGAGCTCGCCGCCGCCGGCTACACGGTCTGCATCATCGGCCACGAGGACCATCCGGAGGTGAAAGGGGTGCGCTCCTACGCCGGCGACAAGCACGTGGTCGTCGATGACATGGACCGCTCAACGTGGGAGCGGGTGCCGCACACCAAGAAGATCGGTGTCCTGAGCCAGTCGACGATCCTGCCCTACAAGCTCGAGGAGTTCGCAGCCTTCTGCCTGCGGCGCTGCCACGACCTGCGGGTGGTCAATACCGTGTGCCCGGTCACCCTCACCCGCCAGGCCGATTCGGTCGTGCTGGCCGGCGAGGTCGAGGCCATGATCGTGGTTGGCGGCAAGAACAGCTCCAACACCAAGGAGCTCGCGGTCAAGTGCGCCGACGTGTGCCCCGCCACCATCCATGTTGCCGATGCCGATGAGCTCGAAGCCGAGCATCGAGACTGGCTGAGCGGCAAGGCCAGCATCGGGATCACCGGCGGGACATCGACCCCGGAGGTCGACCTCGAAGAGGTTCGCGACCGGATCTACGCGCTCGTCGGCTGAGCCTCAGATCGCCGCACCCTCAGTCAGGGCAGGGGCGGCGTGGTTGAGCAGCTTGTTCAGCCGGCGCCGCAGCAGCTTGTATGACAGGTGGCGCTGCGCGATCTCGAAGTTGCGCTTCGCGATGCGCCGCTGGCGCGCCGGGTTGGCGAGCAGGCCGCGCACCTCCGTCACCGTCTCGTCGGTGATCGTGCCGTCGATCTCGACCAGGTCCATGCCCAGTGGCGCGATGTCGGCCACGTACACCGGGTAACGGTTCACGACCACCGGCTTGCCGTGGTAGATCGCCTCGACCAGGGCATTGCCGAACCCTTCGTACAGGCTGGGATAGGTGATCACGTCGGCCGCGGCATAGGCCTCGCCCAGGGTATGGGCTGGACCGATCGGGAGCCCCTCGTGGTCCGGGGCGAATCGGTCGGCGGCGTAGCGCAGCGTGACGTGCGCATCGTGCGCCTGACGTTCGAGCTGGACGAGGTACTCGAGCCCCTCGTCGCCAGCCGGACCGGTGATCAGCAGCACCGAATCCGGGTCGCCGATTCGGCCGACCAGCTCGATGGCGAGCTCGATCCCCTTGCGCGGCACGACCCGCGTCGGCTGGACGACGAGGAGGCCGGAGTCTCCCATCCCCAGCTCGCGGCGCAGTCGCTTGCGGATCCACCATCCATGGCGCGGAATCGGCTGCTCGAAGTCGAAGACGTTCGGTACCACCAGGGAGTTGATGCCGCGTCGTGAGCGGAGGTCGGCCGCGGCGAGGCTGTTGATGCTGGCGTGCCGGATCGTGGGCAGGTCTGGGGGAAAGGCCTCGTCGAGCACCTCGGGCACGACGCACTCGGAGAATCGCGACCGCTCCCACCAGTAATCGTGGTGGTGGCCGATGGCAGGCAGCCCCGTCTCCTCAACCAGCCGCCGCAGCGCGACGCCCAGCGGGAGCTGCATGGGAATGGCCCAGGCGTTCTCGACGATGATCGCGTCCAACCGGCTGAGGGTCACCCAGTCGACCAGAGGGGGGAGCAGCTGGAGGGCCAGGCGGTCGATCTCGCTGCGCACGGCTGCCGGGTCGCTCGCCGGATCGAAGGCCGCGGCCGTGACGCGGGCCGCCGGCGGGTACGAGAAGTGCATGGCCGGGATGAGGCGGGCGTTGGAGCGGAGGGCGTCGAGTTCGCCCGCACAGAGGCGGACTTTGTGTCCCATGCCGAGCAGGACGTGCTCCCACTTGGCTGCTTCGAAGGTGACCCCGTCGAGTCCGGCCAGGCGGGTACCCACGATTCCGATGCGCATCGGGGCCGACCCTACCACGCTCAGGCATGCCGATCACGCCGGCTGCCGGACGGCGGCTAGACTCGGCGCATGTCCCTTCCCGTGGTGGCCATCGTCGGGCGTCCCAACGTCGGCAAGTCGACCCTCTTCAACCGCCTGGTTGGTGAGCGGGTGGCGATCGTCGAGGACATTCCGGGCACGACCCGCGACCGCGTCTACGGGACAGGCGAGTGGAACGGCCGCCGCTTCACCCTGGTCGACACCGGCGGGCTGGAGCTGGAGCCCGGCACACACATCGAGGCCCGCGTCCAGGATCAGGCCCGGGTGGCCATCGAGGAGGCCGATCTGATCCTGTTCATGGTCGATGCCGCGGTGGGCATCGCCCCGCTCGACCACGAGGTGGCCGATCGCCTGCGGAGAGCGGCCAAGCCGGTGATCCTGGTCGTCAACAAGGCCGACAACCCGCGTCGCGAGCTGGAGGGTGCCGAGTTCTACGCGCTCGGCATCGAACCGATGATCGCGATCAGCGCCCAGCACGGGCGGAGCACCGGTGATCTGGCCGACCTGCTGGTGGACGCGCTGCCGCCGGCCTCGCCCGAGGAGACGGAGGCGGATCTGGGCGAGCCCGCATCGGCCTTCGTCGACGGCGATCTGAGCGAAACCGAGCTGGCCGAGCTGGCAGAGACCGAGATCGGACCGCCGCGGGTGGCAATCGTGGGCCGGCCCAACACCGGCAAGAGCACATTCGTCAACCGTGTCCTCGGCCACGAGCGGATGATCGTGAGCGACCTGCCGGGGACCACCCGGGATCCGGTCGACTCGGCGGTGGCGGTCGACGGCGAGCCGATGATCCTGGTCGACACCGCGGGGATTCGGCGCCGCGGCGCGATCGACCGCGGCATCGAACGCTACTCGGTGTTGCGCAGCCTCAAGGCGATCGACCGTGCCGACGTGGCAGTGGTCCTGACCGATGCGCAGGAGGGCTACACCGCCCAGGACGCCCATGTCGTGGGCTACGTCCTGGAGGCCGGCAAGGGGGTCGTGCTGGTCATCAACAAGTGGGACGTCGTCGAGAAGGACGGCCACACTGCTGACGACTGGCTCAAGGCGCTGCGACGCGAGGCGCCGTACCTGGCCTGGGCCGACATCGTCTTCGCCTCGGCCCTCACCGGACAGCGCGTCGAGCGGATCCTGCACGAGGCACGCCGCGTCGCCGAAGAGCGCTACCGGCGCGTGCCGACCGCCGAGCTGAACCGGGTCGTCACCGATGCCGTCCGCGAGCATCCGCCTTCGCATGTTCGCATCTACTACGCCACCCAGGTGGCCGTCGCTCCGCCGACCTTCGTGGTCTTCGTCAACGATCCGACGCTGATCCACTTCAGCTATCGGCGTTACCTCGAGAACCGGATCCGGGCCGAGTACGGCTTCCTTGGCACGCCGATCAAGCTGATCTTCCGGCAGCGTGTCTCGGAGGAATCTGCCCGCCGCCAGGCGCGTCCCCGGCGCATCGCACGGCGCCGCTGACTCTCAGAACGCCGCTCGCGTCAACACGCCGCTCGCCCCCAACCGGCAGAATGCGCGACGTGGCGCGCATCCTCCTCTACACCGGCAAGGGCGGCGTGGGCAAGACGAGCGTGGCGGCGGCCACCGCCCTGGCCTGCGCCCAGCGTGGCCACCGCACCATCGTCTTCTCCACCGACATCGCCCACAGCTTGGGCGACGTCTTCGGGGTCGAGCTCGGTCCGCAGCCGCTCGAGATCGCACCGAACCTGTGGGGCCAGGAGTCGGACGTCTTCTACAACGTGTCGCGCTACTGGGGACGCATCCAGGAGTACGCGGCCAGCGTCCTGCGCTGGCGCGGCCTGGACGAGGTGCTCGCCGAGGAGATGACCGTTCTGCCGGGGATGGACGAGGTCGGCAGCCTGCTCTGGATCGCCGAGCACCACGACTCCGGCGACTACGACGTGATCGTGGTGGATGCCGCGCCCACCGGAGAGACGCTCCGCCTCCTCTCGCTGCCGGAGGCCGGCAAGTGGTGGATGGAGAAGATCGAGCCGATCGGGCGGCGGATCACCAAGCTCACTGGCCCGTTCATCCAGCGCGTGGTCGGCATGCCGATGCCCGGCGACGACGTCTTCAACGCCGGCGAGGAGCTCTTCCGGCGGCTGGAGCACATGCACGACCTGCTGATCGATCCCGATCGGACCTCGGTTCGGGTGGTCCTCACCCTGGAGCAGGTGGTGATCAAGGAGGCACAGCGCTCGTTCACCTACTTCCACCTGTATGGCTATCCAACCGATCTGGTGATCGCCAACCGGGTACTGCCCGACGACGTCGGGTGGAAGTACTTCCGCGGCTGGTACGAGGCCCAGCAGCGCTACGCGCCGATGGTCGAGCAGGCCTTCGCCCCGATCCCCATCCTGCGCGCGCCGTTCCTGGATCGCGAGGTGATCGGCCTGGAGATCCTCGGCGAGCTCGGCAGGGACCTCTATGCCGACGCCGATCCCTCCCTGCCCTTCTATCGCGGACGCCCGTACACCGTCGAGCGACAGGACGGCGAGTTCATCCTGGCGGTTGAGCTGCCGTTCGCCATGAAGGAGGAGATCACGCTCACCCGCCATGCCGATGAGCTGATGATCGACGTCGGAACGTGGCGCCGGAACCTGGTGCTGCCCCGGGCGCTTGTCGACGCGCCAACGCGTGGTGCAAAGTTCGACGACCATGTGCTGAAGATTCGCTTCGCCGCGCCGGTGCGGAGCGCCACTGGAGGTGGAACAGGTGGATGACCCCCGGACTGCCCAGCTCGAAGCCCGCATCGCCGACCTGGAGCGTCGCCTGCGGGGCGGCGAGAAGCGCGAGAGCGTCGAGACTGCCTTCTGGGCGCTCATGCACAACGTCTTTCCCGATGAGACGCGCAGGCACATGAAGGCCGCCGGCAGGGAGCAGCTGCTCGCCGCGCGCAGCTACCTGGACCACTGGATCTCCAGGATGGAGGCGAACCCGACGACCGAGACTCCCACCCGCGAGACGATCGAGGTCGAGTAGCCTCCCGACGCGCGGCTGCGCAGCTGTGACCGACCAGATCGGCGTCATCGGGGCGGGGGCCTGGGGCACCACGCTGGCCGTCAAGCTCGCCGCCGCCGAGCGTCCGGTCACGCTGTGGGCCCACAGCGCTGCTGCCAACGAGGAGCTGGCGTCGGTCCGCGAGAACCGTCGCTATCTGCCCGGGGTCGTCTTTCCGCCGAACCTGCGAGCTGCCACCGACGACGCCTATCTCGGGGAGCCGCACCGTCTCTTCCTCCTGGCCGTTCCGTCGGCCCATGTGCGCGCGACGCTCGAGCGGCTGCGCGGGCATCTGTATCCCGGGGCACCGGTACTGAGCCTGGTGAAGGGGATCGAGGAGGGGACCCACCTGCGCATGAGCGAGGTGATCGAGCAGGAGCTGCCGGGGAGGCGGGTGGCGGCCCTGTCAGGCCCGAACCTGGCGCGCGAGATCGCCGCCGGGCTGCCAGCGGGCACGGTGGTGGCGTCGCAGGATGCCGAGCTGACGGCCGAGCTCGCATCGGTCCTGGCCAGCGATCGGTTCAGGATCTATACCAACCCCGACCTGGTCGGTGTGGAGCTGTGCGGGGCGCTCAAGAACGTGGTGGCCCTGGCCGCGGGCATGGTCGATGGCCTGGGGCTCGGGGACAGCGCCAAGGCGGGAATCGTCACCCGCGGGCTGGCCGAGATGACCCGCCTCGGAGTCGCCGCCGGTGCGCACCCGCTCACCTTCGCGGGGCTGGCGGGAGTCGGTGACCTGATCGCCACCTGCATGAGCCCGCTCTCGCGCAACCGTCGCGCGGGCGAGCTGATGGCCGCCGGCGCAACGTGGGAAGCAGCAGCGGCGCAGCTCAATGGGGTGGCTGAGGGGGTCTTTACCGTGCGTGGGGCGCTGGCTCTCGCGGCTCAGCACGGCGTGGAGCTGCCGATCGCAGAGCAGGTGGAGGCAGTCGTGCACGGGGGCAGGGCGCCGATGCAGGCCGTGGCCGAGCTGATGTCGCGCGCCCCCAAGGACGAGCTGAGCGGCTAGGTCGCCTCGGCCTCCGCGTCGAGCGGCAGGCACTCGGGCGCGCTCGAGACCGCTCGGCGCCGATAGCCGGTCTTCAGGAACGCGCCGACGTAGACACCCGCCAGGATCACCACTCCGCCCACGGCGAACCAGGAGGAGACCTGCTCGCCGGTCAGGATCGCGGCCAGGGAGACGGTGACGACCGGCATCAACAGCGTCGTGTATGAGACGGCCGATGCCTCCCAGCGCTGCAGGGTGAACACGAAGAGCGAGAAGAGGACCACGGAGCCGAGGCTCACCAGGTAGCCGAGCGCGATCCAGGTAGCGGTCTCGGTGGGCATCACCTTCGGTTCACCGCTCACCGCGGACAGGCCGAGCAGCAGGATGGCGCCGCTCAGCATGGCCACGGCGTTGGTGGCGAAGGGGTCGCTGCGCGGGATCCAGCGCACGATCACCGCTGACTCCGCCACGCACAGCACGCCGAGAACGATCAGCACCAGAGACCCGAGCGGGACGTGTTCGCCGAGCTGGTCGGCGAAGATCAG
>VBJX01000104.1:0-2174 GCA_005879775.1 Chloroflexota bacterium | reverse complement strand
CCAGCAGCACGCCCGCGGCATCGGCCGGTGCCTCACGAAGGCCCGGATAGAGGAACGCATAGAAGGCGGCGAACGCCACCACGCCATAGGCCAGGGCGCCCACCAGGCTCCTCCCCACCGGGAAGCGGCGCCCCGTGGCCAGCACGATCAGCGCCAGGATCAGTCCCGCGGCCAGGAATCGAACCGCCGCGCTCCAGAAGGGCGCCAGCTCCTGCACCGTCTGACGCACGGCGATGGCATTCGCCCCGCCGAAGAGCACCACGCCGGCGAAAGCGGCGATGGTCGCCTTGCCTGGCCGCCCCGGAACCCGCGCCTGGGGTGTCACCGGCCCACTATCTCATCGCGCGCCGTAGTCTGGCCGCAGGAGGACGCGGGCATCCTGCTCAAGACCCGCCACAATTTCGGGGGAGATTCCTGATGTCGATCGTCTCATCCCTGGTTGGCGCCAGCGCAGAGTGGCTTGATCGGCGATTCGGCTGGTATCAGCTGCCACGACCGATCGCGCTCTTCACCATGATCGGGCTCCGTAATCGGCTCCGTGAACGAAACCTGTACGACACGGGGCTCCCGGAGGTCCCGGCCGGCAGGACGTGGGACCCACGCTTCCTGGCGGCGAGGACGGTCGACGGCACCTACAACGACCTCGCACAGCCGATGATGGGCAGCGTCGGCAGCCGCTTCGGCCGCAACGTTCCCCTCTCCCAATCTGCGCCAGAGTCTCCGGCGCGCATGCTCACGCCGAACCCTCGCGTCATCAGCCGCGAGCTCCTGACCCGCGACCAGTTCCTGCCCGCGACCAGCTTGAACGTGCTGGCCGCGGCATGGATCCAGTTCGAGGTGCATGACTGGCTGAGCCACGGACGCGACGACTTCGAGCACCCGTGGGAGGTGCCCCTGGCGGATGGCGACGACTGGCCGGAGCGCCCGATGCGCATCCCTGCCACGCGAGGCGACGCGACCCATGACCCCGGTGACGGTCGACCGCGCACCTTCCAGACGGCGGAGAGCCATTGGTGGGACGCCTCGCAGGTCTATGGCAGCGTCGAGGCCTTCGCCAGCAAGGAACGGGCCGGCGAGGATGGCAAGCTGCGGATCGGCGAGGACGGGCTGCCGCCGATCGATCTCGAGCAGGGGCTCGACCTGTCCGACGTGCCCGGCAACTTCTGGATCGGGCTGGGCGTGCTTCACACGCTCTTCCTGCTCGAGCACAACGCCATCTGCGACCGGTTGCGCAAGGAATATCCGGGTTGGACCGATGAACAGCTCTACGACAAGGCGCGCCTCATCAATGCGGCGCTGACGGCAAAGATCCATACCGTCGAGTGGACCCCGGCGGTGATCGCGCACCCGACCACCATCTTCGCCATTCATGCCAACTGGTGGGGGATCATCGGCGAGCTGCGCGGTGACCGACGGCGCCGCGATGGCATCTTCAACGGAACCGAGCTGCTCTACGGCATTCCGGGATCGTCGACCGATCATCACGGCGTTCCGTACTCCCTGACCGAGGAGTTCGTGGCCGTCTACCGCATGCACCCGCTCCTCCCCGACGAGTTCACGTTCCGCTCGGTCGACGACAACCGGTTTCTCGAGACCCGCACCTTCCCCGAGGTAGGGGCCCTGCACACCAGGGAGCGTCTCACCGAGCTGTCGGTGCCGAACGTGATCTACTCGCTGGGCGTGGCCCATCCCGGCGCGATCACCCTCCACAACTACCCCCGCTTCCTCCAGCATTTCGATCGACCTGATGGCCGGCTGATGGACCTGGCCGCCACGGACATCCTGCGAAACAGTGAACGCGGCGTGCCTCGGTACAATCAGTTCAGGCGCCTCTTCCGCCTCAAGCCGGCGGCCAGCTTCGAGGAGCTCACCGACAACCCGGCATGGGCCGCGCAGATGCGCGACGTCTACGAGGGGAAGATCGAGGACCTCGACCTGATGGTTGGCATGTACGCCGAGCGCCTGCCACCCGGCTTCGCGTTCAGCGATACCGCCTTCCGCGTGTTCATCCTGATGGCCTCGCGCCGGCTCAAGAGCGATCGGTTCCTGAGCCGCGACTACACGCCCGCGGTCTACACGCAGGCGGGGATCGATTGGCTCAACCAGAACAGCCTGCGCAGCATGCTGCTGCGCCACTACCCATCGCTGGCTCCGGCTCTCCGCGGCGTCACGAA
>VBJX01000106.1 GCA_005879775.1 Chloroflexota bacterium | reverse complement strand
GTGCTTGAAGAGATACTCGGTCTGCCCGGAGAAGCTGCTCGTCGATCGGATCAGCACCAGCCCCTTGCGTTCCAGCCCGGCGAGCGCGGGCTCCAGCTGTTCGGTCTCGACGACCCCTTCGAGCCCCGCCTTCCAGAAGGTGCGGCCGACCACCGCGGCTTCCTGCAGCGTTCGCCGCTCCTCGGGCGACAGCGCGTCGATGCGCGCCGCCAGCAGCCCCTGGACGCTGTCGGGGATCTGGACGGCCCGCACCGTTGCGGTCGGTCGCCAGTGGTCGCCATCACGCTGCAGCGCTCCTTCGTCAATGAGCCGCTGCAGGATCTCCTCGACGAAGAACGGGTTGCCATCGGCCTTGGTGAGGATCTCGGCGCGCAGGTCCTCTGGCAGCTCTGCCACCGCCAGCAACTGATTGACCAGGTCTCCCGCCTGCCGCTCGGTGAGCGGGCGCAGCGAGACGGCGAAGGCGTCTTGGCCGCCGGGACCGAAGCCCGGATGGTCGTCGGCGAACTCGGGCCTGGCGGTGGCCACCAGGAGGAGCGGACCCTCGGTCCGCCGGGCGATCTGGGCCACCATCTCGACCGCCGGCTCGCCCGCCCAGTGCAGGTCCTCGACGACCCAGATGGCCGGGCCACGCGCGGCGTACGCGGTCGCGAACCGTGGCCAGGCGCGCGCGAGCTCGTCCGCGCTGGCGGGGGCGCTCTCCTGCCCGTCACCGGTATCGAGCTGGATGCCGACCGTGGTTGCCAGGGAGGCGATCGTTCGATCCGCATCGTCGGCAGGCAGGCCGAGGGGCGAGAGGACCTCGGCAACGCCGGATCGGAGCCGTTCGCGGACCACCTCGATCGGCTCGTCCAGCCCGATCTCGCACGCCCCGCGCAGGATCTCGCCGAGCGCCCAGTAGGTGATCCCGTGGCCGGCCGAGAGGCTGCGCCCGCGCAGCACGCGGAGCTCGGGACGTGAGCGCAGCGCCTCCTCGAGGAACTCGCGGGTGAGCCGGCTCTTGCCGATGCCGGCCGGTCCATAGACCACGACCAGTCGCGGCTGTCCCGTTTCGACGGTCTCATCCATCAGGCCCAGCAGGGCGGCCAGCTCACGCTCGCGACCGATCATCGGCGCGTTGAGGCCGCGCATGCCGCGGCCTGGTGTCGGGAGCGCTTCGATCAGCGGATAGGCGCGTGCTGCCTCGCTCTTGCCCTTCAGGTCCAGGGTGAGCGGGTCGGCGAAGCGGAACGCGCGCTCGGCGGTGGCGAAGGTGCGCTCGCCGACGAGCACCGATCCCGCCTCGGCCGCCGCCTCCAGCCGCTGTGCCACGTTGACCGCGTCGCCGGCCACGATCTGCTGGTTGGCCGCCTCCCCGGTGCCTGCCACCACCTCGCCGGTGTTGACCCCGATCCGAATCTGGAGGCTGACCTGGTGCTGACGGGTGAACGCCGCGTTCAGCTCGCCCAGCCGCACCTGCATCTCGAGCGCGGCCCGCAGCGCCCGCTCAGCGTCGTCCTCGTGCACGGCGGGGACGCCAAAGACGGCCATGATCGCGTCGCCGATGTACTTCTCGACGGTCCCGCCCCACGACTCGATGATCGCGGCCATCGCGCTGAAATAGGTGCCGAGCAGCGCCCGCAGACGCTCGGGGTCGAGCTGCTCGCCGAGCGTCGTGGAGCCAATGACATCGGCGAAGAGGATGGTGACGACCTTCCGCTCCTCGCCCAGAACCCGCCCTGCCATGGGCGGAGTCTACGGGGCGGGGGAAGCCGAGGCTGAGATGCTGGCGGAGGCGCCCGGGGATGCGCTCACCGCCGGCGACCCGCTCGCGCTGGGTGACGCGAGGAAGATAATCGAGGGCAGCGGACTCGGCGTCGGCTCGGGGAACAGCTTGGTAGGGATCCCGAGGAAGGCGACCACGAAGATCAGCACGAAGACGGCTGTCGCGAGCAGAACCCAAGGCGCCGCCAGCCGATCCTTGCGCGGCGGCAGGGAGC
Source organism: Chloroflexota bacterium (assembly GCA_005879775.1). GTDB lineage: Bacteria > Chloroflexota > Limnocylindria > QHBO01 > QHBO01 > CF-167. The sequence continues at coordinate 705 of VBJX01000106.1, read as the reverse complement.
CGCGATACCCCTCGGAAGACATCGCGGCAGTCTATCGCGCCCCACGCATGGCCGGAATGAAGAGGCCACTGAGCCCCGCGGCGGCGATCAGCGCGCCACCCAGCATCAGGACCGAGGCGGCACCCAGCACCCCTGCCAGCCAGCCGGCGAGCCCCATCGAGACCGCCATCGCCCCGAAGGTGAGCGCCTGCCGCGTCGACACCACGCGCCCGAACAGGCGCTGCGGGGTCCGCTCCTGGAAGAGGGTGATCGTCGGCACCAGGTAGAGCATGTTGGCGAAGCCGATGACGAAGAAGAGGCCGATGGCCAGGATCGGACTGGTCGTCAGTCCGGCACCCACCATGCCGGCACCGAGCAGGACGAAGCCGGAGATCGTCATCGGGCCCTTCGGCGTGCGTGCGCCGATCCAGCCGATCACCAGGCCGCCCACCACGCTGCCGAAGCCGAGCGAGGCCATCAGCCAGCCGTAGTTCTCCGGGAAGGGGAGGAGCGACTGGTTCAGGACCTGCTTGGCATAGATCAGGCTGCCCACGATCTCGGCCCCGAAGGCCAGCTGCGCGACGGTGGAGACCGCGGTGTTCGCCAGCAGCTCCGCCTGGCGGGTCAGGAAGCGCCAGCCCTCGACCATCTCGCGCAGGATGGGCCTGATCCCGAACGGCTCGGCACCCAGCTCCTGGCGAGCGACGAGCATCGCCCAGATCAGGA
>VBJX01000105.1 GCA_005879775.1 Chloroflexota bacterium | reverse complement strand
GCTGCGCCGGGCGCTGGAAGCGGGCTGGATCGCAGGCGCCGTGCTGGACGTGTTCAACGAAGAGCCCCTTCCGCCCGACTCGCCCCTCTACACGACGCCCAACCTGATCATCACCCCGCACACCTCGTGGTCATCGGATCGGGTGGTCGATCGCTCGATCGACCTGTTCGTCGAGAACCTGCGCCGCTTCGCCTCGGGCGAGGAGCTCGACAACGTGGTGGACCTGGAGGCCGGCTACTAGCCGGCTCGGCCTGGGCGATGCAGGTCACCATCGTCGGACTGCCCGGGAGCGGCAAGACGACGGTCTTCAATGCGCTGACCGGCGGCCACGCCGAAACCGGGGGGTTTTCCGGCGGTCGCGCCGCACCCAACGTCGGGGTGGTGAAGGTCCCCGACGAGCGGCTCGACACGCTATCGGCGCTCTTCAAGCCGCGCAAGACGATCCCGGCCGATGTCACCTACGCCGATGTCGCCATCCCGCCCGGTGCCACGCGCGAGGGGACGATCTCACCCGATGTCCTGGCCCAGGTGCGCAACGCCGATGCCCTCCTCCACGTCGCTCGCTCCTTCGAAGGGGGCACCGCCGCCGAGACGGCCGATGCCTGGCGTGACGTCAATGAGCTGGACACCGAATTCACCCTCGCCGACCTCGACGTGATCGAGAAGCGGCTGGAGAAGCTGCGCACCTCGGGTCGCCATGGCTCCCCGGCCGAGCGTGAGGCCAACGCCCAGGAAGAGGAGCTGCTGGCCAGGCTCGAGCCGGACGTCTCGAGCGGTCGGCCGCTGCGCTCACTTGGCCTCTCCGAGGACGACGAACGACGGCTCCGCGGCTACCGCTTCCTGACACAGAAGCCGGTCCTGGTGGTGCTCAACATCGACGAGGGGCAGCTGACGCGCGCCGCGACCCTCGAGTCAGAGGGCCGGGAGCGGTATCGCCAGCCGGAGAGCGACGTCGTGGCCCTGGCCGGCAAGATCGAATCAGAGCTGACCGAGCTCGGCGTCGACGACGCGGCGCTCTTCATGGAGGAGCTGGGGATCGCCGAGCCGAGCCGAGGCCGCGTGATCCGCCTCACCTACGCGCTCCTCGGGCTCTTCAGCTTCTTCACCGCCGGAGAGGACGAGTGTCGTGCCTGGACGCTGCGGCGTGGCGCCACCGCGGTCGACGCCGCAGGCACGATCCACTCGGACCTGGCGCGCGGCTTCATCCGCGCCGAGGTGATCAGCTACGAGGACCTGATCGCCTGCGGCAGCACCGCCGAAGCGCGCAAACGTGGGCTGCTGCGTTCCGAGGGGAAGACCTACCAGGTGCGCGACGGGGACGTGATCGAGGTGCTCTTCAACGTCGCGCGCTGAGGCTACCGCTCGAGCTCGGCGATCACGCTCCGGTAGTCAGGGCTGACCTCGACCAGGAAGGTCTCCTCCTCCTCGAGCCCCACGCTCATGCTGGCGGCCAGCTTCTCGTCGCCTATGTACTCGAAGCCGTGGGCGCGCTCCAGCTCGCGGGCGATCGCCTCGGCCAGGGTGTCCTCTTCGAAGGTGTCGATCACCGCGGCCCGCGCGGCGAGCACCATGTCGGCGAAGGCCTCCGGGCTGTGCTCCGCCTCGCTGACCAGGATGGCGTCGGTCAGCAGGTCGCTGGCGCCCTCGTGGAGCTCGTAGAAGAAGAGCTTCATGATGGACCGATGATAGCCGCGCCCGATCTGCTCGTGGTCGGCGGCCTCTCGATCGACCGATTCCCCGACGGCACGACCGCACCCGGCGGCTCGGTCCTGCACGCCGCCCGCGCCGTTGCCGCGGCCGGCGGTCGGGTGGCGACCATCGCGTTGGCGGGCGCCGAGCCCGATGCCCAGGAAGCGATCACCGAGCTGGCCCGGTTCGGGCCGAGCGGGGTGCACCATGCCGCCGCGACCATCCGTTTCGCGATCGACGAGCGCGGTTCGCGCCGATCCCTGACCCTCGAGGTTGCGGGAGGAACCCTCCTCGTCGAGGCCGATGAGATCGAGCGGGTTCGGGCTTCGGCGGTGCTCCTGGCGCCGATCGCAGCCGAGATCGACGTCGAGGGTGTTCGCGCCGCGGGCCGCACGCGCGTGCGGGTCGCAGCGCTGCAGGGTTGGCTGCGGAGGCTCGTTCCCGGCGAGGTAGTTGCGCCGCTGACGCTCGCCACGATTCGGCCGGATCTCGCCTCCGCGCTGGCCGGGTTCGACCTCCTGGTGGCCAGCTCCGATGACCTCCTGGCCGAGGCGACCTCCCCAGAGGCTCAGCTCGACGCGCTACGGCGTCGGTTCGGCGCCGGGCCCACGCTGATCGTCACCGACGGCGCGCGCGGCGCCCACTTCGATCAGCCGGGTGTCGACCGGGTGCGGATTCCTGGCCACCCCGTGGCAGGCAGCACGGTGGGTGCCGGCGATGCCTTCGCCGGGCTGGTGGCGATGGAGCTCGGGCGAGGGGTTGACCCTCCCACGGCCGCCACCCAGGCAGCAGCGCTAGTCGCGGAGCTGATCGCCGGATCGGCCTAGGCGACCTGCCTGACCGCCTCGTGTGCTGCGGCCCGACGATCCGCCGCGGCCAGCCAGCTCCGCAGCCGGCGCACGCGCCCCTCAACGAGGATGCGGGTGCGACCGATCGCCTCCAGCGAGCCACCGCGTCCCAGGGCGAAGGCAAGGTCCAGGATCCGCGATGCGGCCGCCGCCGCCTCGAGCGCCCCTCGCAGGTCGCCGCGCTGCCGCTCCCGGATGCGCGCCACCTCGATCCAGGCGGCCGCCGCATCGACCGACGCCTGGCGTGTCCCGGATCGCCACAGCTCCTCGGCACGATCGATCTCGCCTGCCGCAACCAGCAGCCGGGTGGCCAAGCGCCGCAGCCCGATCGCCTCGGCGCGATCGATCGCCCCGTCGAGGGCCTCCTGCAGCACGGCCAGTGCATCGTCGTGGCGGCCGTGACGGAGCAGCTCGAGCGACATCCCGCGGCGGTCGAGGTTCGAGGCGTCGCGCCAGCCGCCCGCCCGGAGGCGGAGCAGCTCGCCCTCCATCAGCGCCAGTGAAGCTATGTCCTGCAGGTTATGGTCGAGCACCTCCACCAGCAGGTCCGGAGATCCGCCGCGCAGGTAGCCGAACCAGCGTCCGGGGACCTCCCAGGATGGGCAGTCGGTGGCGCGTTGCACGCCCAGGACCCCGGTCTCGACCACGGCCAGGCGCGCGCTCCCCAGCGCGCGCCGCCAGAGCCGTCGCGCGACCGGGAGGAGGTCGTCGTGCTGCTGGGGGAGGGCGGCCATCTCGGGAAAGAGGCCATGGACGGTGAGGCGGGCGGTCAGCAGGGGCAGGTCGAACGTGCGGCCGTTGTACGTGACGAGGCGGGCGCTGTCGGCAAGGCCCGCAGCCACGTGGCGCAGGAGCGCACGCTCGTCGGGGTAGTCGGGGAGGAGGACCTGACGAACCCGCA
>VBJX01000110.1:3963-8796 GCA_005879775.1 Chloroflexota bacterium | reverse complement strand
GCGGCCGCTCGGCTGGCCCCCACCGCCCCTCCCAGGGCGGCGGCCAGCTCATTGAGCGTGGCGAAGCCATCGGCGCTGCCGACCCCGCGTCCACCGGCCACGATCACGGTCGCTTCCTCCAGGTTGGCGACTGCCGCCTCGGCCGGATGAGACTCGACGATCCGGGCGCGACCGAGCGCGTGGTCGGGGGGGCCTGCCGCCTTGGAGACGGTCGCCGTGCCCTTCCCGTCCTCGAGCGGGGCGAAGGTGCCGGCCAGCAGCAGGACGACTGCCGGCTGAGGCGCTCCGTCGGCCGGCTCGGACACGGTGATAACGGTGCCCTGCAGGGTCGCCTGCTCGCTGCGCACCGTCCCGTCCTCGATGCGCACCGCGCGCGCCGGTCCGAAGGCGGGCAGCCCGAGCAGCCCGACGAGGGCAGCAGCCAGGTCGCGACCGTTGGGCGTGGCCGGGGCCAGCAGAATGCGGGGCGCATCGGCCTTGACGGCGTCCGCCGCAGCTGGAGCCAGGGTGATGGCCGGGACCGGCTCGTCGCCGAGGAACATGAGGCGCGAGGCCCCCGCTGCTCCCAGATCCGCGGCGCCGTCGCCGGCTCCGGGACCGAAGGCCAGTCCGACCGCCGTGCCACCGGTCTCCGCCGCAAGCTGCTGCGCCCCCGCCGCCAGCTCCAGCGCACTGCGGGTCGGCTTGCCATCGGCAAACTCGGCGAGGAACCAGATGTCGCTGCTCATCGGCCGGCCATGCTCAGATCACCTTCCAGGCGGCGAGCCGGTCGGCGATGCGCGTGGCCGCATCGTCCGCTGAGACGTTCTCGATCCGTTCCGGGGGCGGCTTCGCCTCCGGCTTGCGCGCCTCGACCACGCGTGTCAGCGCCGCTCCCTGCAGCTCGTCGGCGCTCAAGCCCAGGTCGTCCAGACTCCACGTCTCCAGCGGCTTGCGTCGCGCGGCCATGATCCCCTTCAGCGAGGCGTAGCGCGGCTCCCCCACCTGGTCAGTCACGCTGGCCACCACCGGCAGCGGCGCCTCGATGATGTCGAATCCGGCAGCCGTCAGGCGTCTGATGCGCGCCACGCTCCCCTCGACCCGCAGCTCGGAGCCGTAGGAGAGGAGCGGCACGCCGCGCAGCGCGGCCACGGCACCGGGCACCAGCGAGCCGCGGGCGTCGTCGGAGGCCATCCCCATCAGCGCCACGTCCGGTGCCAGCCGATCCAGGGCCGTCGCCAGGACACGCGCCGTGGCCCACTCATCGGATCCGGCGAGCGCACTGTCGGTGACCAGCCAGGCTTCGTCGCCACCCATCGCCAGGGCACGTCGCAACGCCTCGCCGGCGGCGTCGGGGCCCATGGACAGGTAGCCGACCGACTCGACTGCGCCACTCTCCTGCAGGCGCAGGGCCTGCTCGATGGCGTATTCATCGAGCGGATTGATGACCGATTCGGAGGCCGCACGGTCCAGGCGAAGGTTCGAGGTGTAGCGCTTCTCGGCGGTGGTGGCCGGCACCTGCTTGATGCAGACGACGATCTTCATGACGTCTTCGAGCGCGCCACCCCGGCCCGCCGGAGCAGCTGGCGGGCGATGACCAGGCGCTGGATCTGCTGCGTCCCCTCGTAGAGCTGGGTGATCTTGGCGTCGCGCATCATGCGCTCGACAGGGTACTCGGTGATGAATCCGTAGCCGCCCAGGACCTGCACCGCATCGGTCGTGACCCGCATCGCGGTGTCGCCGGCGACCAGCTTGGCGCTGCTGGTCAGGTAGGCCAGGTCGGGCGCACCGGCATCGACCGCGGCCGCGGCTGCGTAGGTCAGATGGCGGGCCGCTTCCGTCTGGCTGGCCATGTCGGCGAGCATAAACTGGATTCCCTGCAGCTCGGCCACCGGCTCGCCGAACTGCTCGCGCTGCGCGGCGTAGGCGAGGGCGTAGTCGGTGGCTCCCTGGGCGATCCCCACCGCCTGCGCGGCGATCGCCACCCGGGAGCGGTCGAGGGTGGCCATGGCGATCTTGAAGCCCTCCCCCTCCTCCCCGAGCCGGTTGGCGGCCGGCACGCGAGCGTCCTCGAGGAGCAGCTCGGCGGTTGGCGAGCCGCGAATTCCCATCTTGTGCTCGACGCGCGGGGCGCTGAAGCCGGGCGTGTCGCGCTCGACGATGAAAGCGCTCATCCCCTTGCGTCCGCCGGCCGACGGATCGGTCAGGGCGAAGATGATGACCAGGTTGGCGATCGAGCCGTGGGTGATGAAGCGCTTGCTGCCGCTCAGCAGGTAGTCATCCCCGTCACGGCGGGCGCGGGTGCGGAGCGCCGAGACGTCGCTGCCGGCCGATGCCTCGCTCAGGCCGAAGGCCGCCAGCCACTCGCCGCTCGCCAGCCGGGGCAGGAAACGATCCTTCTGCTCGTCGCTGCCGGCGAGCAGGATCGGCAGCGAGCCGAGCTTCTGGACGATGGGGATCAGGCTGGTGGTGGCATCGGCCCGCGCGATCTCCTCGGCCACGATCGCCTGGCCCACGCCGTCGAGCTCGGTACCCCCGTAGGCGGCGGGGACGGCGGTGCCGAGCAGGTCCTGGCGGGCGAGGAGCTCCTTGAGGTCCCAGGGGAACTCGGCGGTGGCGTCGATCTCGGCGGCTCGCGGCGCGATCTGCTCCTCGGCGAGCTCGCGAACGATTCGGCGCAGCTCGATCTGCTCGTCGCTGAGGCGATAGGTCACCTCGGTCCCTGCACCTCGACCTGGTCGCCGTTGATGCGGGCCGCATACGCAACCTCGCGGCTCGTCGCCGGTCCGTGGCGCACCGCGCCGTCAGCCAGGCGGAACGCGGAGCTGTGCCAGGGGCAGATGATGGTGTCCCCCTCGAGCTGCCCCTCGGCCAGCGGCCCGCCCGCATGCGAGCAGGTCTCCTTGAGCGCATACACGAGGTCGCCGCGACGTACCAGCACGAGGCCTGTCGCACCCAGTGCCGCCCTGGTGGGCGTCGCCTCCGGCAGCTCGGCGAGCGGCAGCACCGCGGTGAAGTCCCTGGCTCGCTTCCCGCGCGAGAAGGCGTTGTGGTTGACCATGTAGCCGTACTTGAAGACGACGTGCTCGACGATGAAGGCGCTCATCCCCTTGCGTCCGCCGGCCGACGGATCGGTCAGGGCGAAGATGATGACCAGGTTGGCGATCGAGCCGTGGGTGATGAAGCGCTTGCTGCCGCTCAGCAGGTAGTCATCCCCGTCACGGCGGGCGCGGGTGCGGAGCGCCGAGACGTCGCTGCCGGCCGATGCCTCGCTCAGGCCGAAGGCCGCCAGCCACTCGCCGCTCGCCAGCCGGGGCAGGAAACGATCCTTCTGCTCGTCGCTGCCGGCGAGCAGGATCGGCAGCGAGCCGAGCTTCTGGACGATGGGGATCAGGCTGGTGGTGGCATCGGCCCGTGCGATCTCCTCGGCCACGATCGCCTGGCCCACGCCGTCGAGCTCGGTACCCCCGTAGGCGGCGGGGACGGCGGTGCCGAGCAGGTCCTGGCGGGCGAGGAGCTCCTTGAGGTCCCAGGGGAACTCGGCGGTGGCGTCGATCTCGGCGGCTCGCGGCGCGATCTGCTCCTCGGCGAGCTCGCGAACGATTCGGCGCAGCTCGATCTGCTCGTCGCTGAGGCGATAGGTCACCTCGGTCCCTGCACCTCGACCTGGTCGCCGTTGATGCGGGCCGCATACGCAACCTCGCGGCTCGTCGCCGGTCCGTGGCGCACCGCGCCGTCAGCCAGGCGGAACGCGGAGCTGTGCCAGGGGCAGATGATGGTGTCCCCCTCGAGCTGCCCCTCGGCCAGCGGCCCGCCCGCATGCGAGCAGGTCTCCTTGAGCGCATACACGAGGTCGCCGCGACGTACCAGCACGAGGCCTGTCGCACCCAGTGCCGCCCTGGTGGGCGTCGCCTCCGGCAGCTCGGCGAGCGGCAGCACCGCGGTGAAGTCCCTGGCTCGCTTCCCGCGCGAGAAGGCGTTGTGGTTGACCATGTAGCCGTACTTGAAGACGACGTGCCCCCCGATGAAGGCACCCACGCTTAGGACGAGGTAGCTCACGATCAGCAGCACCGGACCCAGCGTCCCGGGGTCGCCCAGGTATGCCAGCCAGGCGACGAAGAACCCGATGCTGGCCACGATGTTGATCAGCCCGTGCGTGCCCGCAACGTTGCGCTCGTCTCCGGTCGCGGTGTCCTTGTAGTCGGTCAGCCCGGTCACGATCGTGGCCAACGCCGCCAGCCAGGTGAGGAGCAGGGTCCAGGCCAGGGCAACTACCAGCCCTTCCACCCCGAACCAGCGCAGGATCTCCAGCCCGACCGCCACCGTCGAGCCGCCGACCACGACGTCGGTCAGGACGGGGTGCAGCGAGTGGCCGAGCCACGATCCGTTCAGGAAGTCCTGCAGCAGCTTGCCGGGTCGCCCGAGGACGCGGTAGAACCCGTTGACGACGCCGGCAATCCAGGTCAGCAGCCCGGCTAGCGGTCGGGTCCAGCGCTCAAGCATCGGTCGCCTCCAGTTTGCGCGATGGCACCACCGAGTCTACCGACGAAGCGCGTGCCTAGCCGGCGACCTCGATCGCCCAGTCACGGAAGACCGCCAGGTAGCGGTCGATCTCGGCATCGTTGTGCTGCACGGAGAGGGTCCACTGGTCATCGGCTCCCGGCGGCAGCAGGATCCCGCGGTTGGCCAGGTAGAAGAAGCTGGCCGCCCACAGATCGGTGTCGATGCCGATGAAGGTGCGGTAGTTCGTCACCCGGCTGGGGGTGAACATCACGCAGCCCTTGGGCCCGATGTTGACCGCGTAGCCTGGCAGGCCGAACTCGTCGATCACCTCCTGGCAGCCGGCAGTCAGCC
>VBJX01000110.1:0-3948 GCA_005879775.1 Chloroflexota bacterium | reverse complement strand
GCCAGCTCGTGCAGCCGCGGATAGGCGTCCCGGGTCAGGATCTGGGTGAGGGTCACCACGCCGGCTGTCATCGACAGCGGATTGCCGTTGAAGGTTCCCAGGTGGGCGACCCGCGCCCCGCCGCCGGCCAGGCTGGAATACTCGATCCCTGCCGTCTCCGTGGCGCGCGCGGGGACCTCCTCGATCACCCGCATCACCTCGGCGCGTCCGCCGAAGGCGCCGATCGGCACCCCGCCGCCGATGCTCTTGGCCAGGCAGATCATGTCCGGCTGGACGCCGAAGTACTCGGTGGCGCCGCCATAGGCGATCACCACCCCGGTCTTCACCTCGTCGAAGATGAGGACTGCGCCGTGGTCGGTGGCCAGCTCGCGCAGCCGCTCCAGGAAGCCGGGCTGCGGTGGCACCACCCCGATGTTGAACTGCACCGGCTCGACGATGATCGCGGCGATCTCACCGCGGTGGCGTTCCAGGATGGCGGCCACCAGATCGGGCTCGTTGAACGGCGCGATGATCGTCTCCGCCAGGCGGCTGGCGGGCATCCCGGCGGTGGCGGGCACGCTGTTGGGGGCGTCGACCGGGCCCATCGCCTCACGGTCGGGCTGGATGCTGATCAGCAGCTCGTCGTGGTGGCCGTGGTAGCCGCCCTCGAACTTGACGACCTTGGTGCGCCCGGTGAAGCCACGCGCCACCCGCAGGGCGTCCATGGTGGCCTCGGTCCCGGAGTTGCTGAAGCGCATGGAATCGACCCCGAAGCGGCGCTTCAGCTCCTCCGCCAGGGCGACTCCGTCCTCGGTCGGGAAGGTGAAGCAGGTGCCATTCGCCACCCGGCGCTGCAGGGCCTCGGCCAGGATCGGATGGGAGTGGCCGGCGGCAAGCACCCCGAAGGCCATGTCGAAGTCGATGTACTCGTTGCCATCGGCATCCCAGATGCGCGAGCCGCGGCCATCGGTCATGAAGAGCGGATACGGCTCGTAGGTCTGGAACGAGCTGGCTACGCCGAGCGGCATCGCCTCCAGCGCTCGCGCGTGCAGCGCCGCGCTGCGTGGCGTGCGGGCGCGGTACTCGGCCAGCTCGCGCTCGAGCATGGCGGCCACGCGGGCACGGTCGACGACGGTGTCGCTTACCTGGGTCAACGAGATCCCTCCTTGGCGTCGATCTTGGCGACGGCAAGCGGCGCGGTCAACTGACGAATCAGGTCATGGCCAGATGGTCCGGTAGCCACGGGTCGCGGCAAGCGCCACGGGGATGGCCGGAGCTACGGGCTCCTCGATCGCTGGCGTGGCCTGCACCCAGGCCCCGGTGGCATCGGCCAGCAGCTCGGCCACGTCGCGGACCGCGACGTCGGTGCGCTCCAGGTCGGTCACGCCGTCGCGCAGCATGATCAGGCAGAACGGGCAGGCGGTGGCGATCGCCGCCGGATCCAGGGCGAGCGCCTGCTCGGTCCGCCGATGGTTGATCCGCTGCCCCTCGTGCTCCTCCATCCACATCCGGGCGCCGCCCGCCCCGCAGCACATCCCCTTGCGGTGGTGCAGCTCCATCTCGGCCACGGTCTGCCCGGGGACCGACTCGACGACGTGCCGGCCCTCGTCGTAGACGCCGTTGTAGCGTCCCAGGTAGCAGGCGTCGTGGTAGGCCACCACCGCCTCGTTGTGCCGCTCGGGAACGAGGCGCCCATCGGCCACCAGGCGGTCGAGGAGCTGGGTGTGGTGGATCACCTCGAAGCCGGCCAGCCCGAACTGCGGGTACTCGTTCTTGATCACGTTGAAACAGTGCGGGCAGCTGGCCACGATGGTTCGGACGCTGTGCTCTTCGTGCGCCGCAGTCAGGGTCGCCACGTTCTCCTCGGCGAGCATCTGGAACAGGTACTCGTTACCGGCCCGCCGGGCCGGGTCACCACTGCAGGTCTCGCGCGCGCCGAGCACCGCGAACGGCACCCCGGCCTGTTTGAGGAGGGCGGCCATGGCCCGCACCACCTTGCGGTTCCGATCGTCGAACGCACCCGCGCAGCCGACCCCCGCCCAGCACCGGCACGTCCATCCCCTTTGCCCAGTCCAGGCGTGCGCTGCGCGGCTGGCCCCACGGGTTGCCCGCGGTCTCCATGTTACGGAACGCGACGTTGAGCTCCTTGGGGAAGCGGCTCTCCTCGAGGACCAGGTTGCGACGGATCTCCACGATGCTGTCGACATGCTCGATCAGCACCGGGCAGCCCTCCACGCACCAGCCACAGGTGGTGCACTGCCAGACCGCCTCCTCGGGGATGGCCTGGTCGACCAGCGGCAGGGAGAGGGCCTCGGTGGCGCGCTGGCGGGCAGCGGCCAGGGCGGAGTCCGATGCCTCGACCCCGCCCGCCACTCCACCGCGTGCGGCCCGCTGGGCACCGGCCGCGGCGGCAAGCGCCGTCTCGGCGGCCACGATCTGGTCGCGCAGGCCCTCCATGAAGTGCTTCGGCGAGAGCGTCTTGCCGGTCATGCTGGCCGGGCAGAACTCCATGCAGCGCCCGCACTCGGTACACGACAGCCCGTCGAGCAGGTGGCGCCAGGTGAGGTCCTTGAGGCCCCGCGCGCCGAAGACGATCTCCTCGCCGGGGGCAGGCTCAGCCTCCAGGTCCATCTTGCGCAGGGCGCCGCGCGGCTCGAGCGCCCGGAAATAGACGTTCGGCTCACTGGTCAGGATGTGCAGGTGCTTGCTGTAGGGCAGGTACGTGCCGAAGCCCATCACGAAGCCGATGTGCAGCCAGGCGAAGATCCCGAAGGCGCCTGCCGCGGCCGCGACGCCGATCGGCGCGGCAATGAGCGACAGCGGCCCCGCCAGCAGGGCCACCCGGCGTGCCGGATCGTCAGGGTGGGCAACGAAGCGCAACGTGTCGCCGGCCAGCTCGGTGACGACCACCCCCAGGATCAGGGCCAGGATGATGAACGCGTCGCGGCTGAGCGCCAGCCGCGTCGGACGCGCCACGATCCGCCGCCAGGCGGCGTAGGCCAGGGCGACCAGGATCAGCCCGATGAACAGATTGGCGACCGCCACGACCAGGATCCAGGCGATCCCGCCCAGCGGCCAGCGCAGAATCGTCTCGATCAACCCGTTGGTCATGTAGTTGCCGGTCGTGACCAGCAGGATCAGGAAGCCCCAGAAGATGGCCGCGTGCATCAATCCAGGGCCGATGTCGTTCAGGAGCCGTCGCTGGGCGATGACGTAGACCACGATCCCCCAGATCCGCTGCAGAGGCTGGTCGAAGCGGTCGATCGGGCGGCCGGCGCGCAGGACGGCCAGGTGCCGGCGGGCACGAAGCCAGAAGAGGCCGATGGCGCCGGCCGCCGGCAGCACGATCAGCGGATAGAACGGCACCTCGACCTGCATGTCGGCGCCATGCTACCGGGCGGTCAGCGCGTCAGTGATCGCCGCCTGCCAGCTGATCGATGGCGTGGCGCAGGACCGGCAGGAGCGCCGTCAACGACTCGACGGCTCCCCGCGGCGAGCCGGGAAGGTTCACCACCAGGCTCTGGCCGCGCGCTCCGACCACGCCGCGGGAGAGCGCCGCCATGGGGGTGGAGGCGATGCCTGCGGCGCGCATCAGCTCCGCCAACCCCGGGATCTCGCGGTCGATGACCCGCCGGGTGGCGGCCGGCGTGACGTCGCCGGGGGTCAGCCCCGTGCCACCAGTGGTCACGACCAGCCCGGTGCCGGCATCGGCCAGGGAGGCGATGGTGGCAGCGATTCGCTCCTCGTCATCGGGGAGCAGAAAGACCTCGGGATCGACCTCGAATCCGGCAGCCTGAAGGGCAGCCACGATCCCCGGACCCGACTCGTCGGCGCGCTCCCCGGCGGCGGCACGGGTCGAGCAGGTGATGACCGCCGCCTCGTGCGTCTGGGTCGGCGATGCCGCGCCCGGCTCCCCGGCGCCAGAATCACGCGACCAGGCGCCACTCCGGCCGCCCTCTTTCGAGAGCA
>VBJX01000023.1 GCA_005879775.1 Chloroflexota bacterium | reverse complement strand
GCCGCTCCGAGCTGGGCCCGTTGGTCGCCGCTGGTGGGCCTCATCGTTTCCGCCGTGATTGGGGTCTCGATCATCGGCTCGAATCTCCCCGGGCTGGCAAACGGGCTTGCTGCGGATAGCGGGCCCCTGGCAGCAGCTACGGCGGCGGGCGTGGCGTACATCGTCATCGTGGTCTTCGCCTCGCTGGCCAGGCTTCGAGACAGCTGAGCTCCGGGAGCGCGCGCGACATGACTGACCAGTTCGAGACGCTCGCCGTCCACGCCGGAGCGGACCCGGATCCGCTCACTGGGGGCGTCTCGCCGGCGATCGAGATGAGCACCACCTTCAAGCAGGACGCCGTTGGGGAGACCCGCGGCGGCTTCGAGTACGGTCGAAGTGACAATCCCACGCGGCGAGCGCTGGAGAGCGCCATCGCGGCCCTCGAGGGCGGCACCCGGGGCTTCGCCTACGCATCCGGGCTGGCCGCCACCCAGAACCTGCTCTATCTCCTCGACCCGGGCGACCGGATCCTCCTTTCCGATGATGCCTACGGCGGCACCTGGCGGCTGGCCTCGGGCGTCTGGGGCCGATACGGGATTCAGACCGATGCGGTCGACCTGCGCGATCTCGAGGCCGTGGCGGCAGCTCTGGCCGGCAACGCGCCGGCGCGCATGGTCTGGATCGAGACCCCCACCAACCCGCTGCTCAAAGTGGTCGACATCAGCGCCGTCGCCCGCCTGGCGGCCGCAGCCGGGGCGCTATCCGTGGTCGATAGCACCTTCGCCACCCCGTTCCTGCAGCGTCCGCTTGAGCTTGAGGCGGACCTCGTCCTGCACTCGGCCACCAAGTACCTGGGCGGCCACTCCGACGTGATCAGCGGACTCGTCGCGACTCGTCGCGACGACTTGGCCGAGCGGCTCGCGTTCCACCAGAACGCTGCGGGGGCGGTTCCATCGCCCTTCGACTGCTGGCTGGTGATGCGCGGGCTGCGCACCCTGGCGATCCGCATGGAGCGGGCTTGCGCCAACGCCGCCCAGATTGCCGCATGGCTCGGGACCCGACCCGGGGTCGCAAGAGTCCACTACCCCGGCCTGCCCGACCATCCGCAGCGCGAGCTCGTCGAGCGCCAGATGCGACTGCCTGGGGCGATGGTCAGCTTCGAGCCCGCCGGCGACGAGGCCTTCGCCCGACGCGTCGTGGCCGCCACGCGCCTCTTCACCCTGGCCGAGTCGCTCGGCGCCGTCGAGTCGCTGATCGAGCTGCCGGCGGCCATGACCCATGCCTCGGCGGCCGGCTCGCCGCTGGAGGTGCCGGCCTCGCTCATTCGCCTCTCGGTGGGGATCGAGGCGGTCGACGACCTGATCGTCGACCTGGACGCGGCCCTGGCCGCCGCCCAGGGCTGAACGGTGGCCGAGCAGCCACGCGATCCACCGGAGCTCCCCGGGGACGGTCCCACCGAGCTTGTCGAGGGTCGTGACGGCGAGCTCGTGGAGCGGCTCTCCGGCGGCACCGCGACTCTGCTGCTGGTCTGGCTGATCGGAATCGGGGCCGGCAGTGCGCTGCTTGCCGCCTGGCTATTCTCGGCGCTCTTCCTGGCGACGCGGCTGGGAATCGGTGACCTGTTCGGCGCTCCGGGGCTCTACGTCGCCATGTACGGGGCAACCGGACCGACGGTCCTGTGGCTGACCGGGCGGGCGCAGGGTCACTCGCTGGCGTGGTTCCTGACCACTGCGCTCAAGATCGGAGCGGTCATGATCGGGATCGTGCTCGCGGGCGCGGCGCTGGTGGCCTATGCGATGGGCTTCGGGCTCGGCCCGGGTGCCCCGGCGGCCGCGCTCGTGCTGCTGGGGATGTCAGTCATCCTGGCCGGCATCTGGTCGCTCGCCACCTGGTCGGCTGACCGGTACATCGCCGCCGCCAGGGTCGTATCGGGCCCCGATCAGACCTCGTAGGTGCGCAGCGGCTCGGCGATCTCGACCGTCCCGTCGTAGACCGCGCGAGCCTCTTCGAGGGCCCAGGCGCCGCCATCCTGCATGGGGATGTGGGTCAGCAGCAGGCTGCGCGCGCCCGCGATGAGCGCCGTCTCGGCCGCCTCGTGCGGAAGCAGATGCCCTCGGCTCTGGGGCTCGGGGTCGTCCTCCCGAAGCGAGCGCAGCGCCGCCTCGCACAGGAACAGATCGGCCTCGTCGGCAAGCCGGGGGAGCGCCTCGCATGGGCCGCTGTCAGCCGAGTAGGCAAGGACCCGATTCGCCTCCTCGCCCGGCCCCTTGGCGGTGATCCGGAAGCCCCAGGTGCGCACGTAGTGCTGCATCTCCTCAGGCTCCAATCGCAGGTCACCCACTTCGATCGGCCGCTTCCCGTCGTGCTCCACGAAGATGAAGCTCTTGTCGAAGAAGTTGGCATAGCCCGATCCGAGGGCCAGCTCGGAGAGCTGACCCATCGACCCCGGAGGCACGATCACCGTGAGGCGATGCTTGGCCACGTCGATCCACGGATAGCTGTAGCGCAGCGTGACGAGGTCCAGGCAGTGGTCGGTGTGCATGTGGCTGATCACCACCGCGTCGAGCTCATCGGGCGTGTTGCGCCGCAGGAGCTGGGCCACCACCCCTGGACCGACGTCCATCAGGATCCGCGAATTGCCCCCCTCGAGGACGTAGCCGGCGCAGGCTTCTCCCGGATTGGGGCGGGCCGGGCTGCGGCCCAGGACGGTCAGGCGCATGTCCGGGTAGTTATGCCCGAACGGGACCGGGCGTGTCTGTCAGAAATGCGACTCGGCCGGGGGAGGGCACCTAGCGCTGCTCGATCGGCGCGTAGTCGCGCGCGGTCTTGCCGATATAGACCTGGCGCGGCCGGCCGACCTTGGTCGTCGGGTCGGCGATCATCTCCTTCCAGTGCGCGATCCAACCGGGGATGCGGCCGATGGCGAACATGGCGGTGAACATCGTGTTCGGGAAGCCGATCGCGCGGTAGATGAGGCCGGAATAGAAGTCCACGTTGGGGTAGAGCTTGCGCTCGATGAAGTACTCGTCATGGAGCGCGACGTCCGCCAGGTGCTGGGCGATCTCGAAGAGCGGCTCATCGCGCCCGAGCGCCTTGAGGACCCGATCGGCCGCCGCCTTGATGATCTTGGCCCGCGGGTCGAAGTTGTGGTAGACGGGGTGCCCGAAGCCCATCAGCTTGAATGAGTCCTTCTTGTCCTTTGCCTTTGCGACATACTTGTCCACGTCGCCCCCGTCGGCCGCGATCCGTTCCAGCATCTCGATCGCCGCCTGGTTCGCGCCGCCGTGCAGAGGCCCCCACAGGGCGTCAAGCCCGGCGCTGACCGATGCGAACAGGTTGGCGTGCGATGAGCCGACCATCCGCACCGTCGAGGTCGAGCAGTTCTGCTCGTGATCGGCGTGCAGCACGAGCAGCAGGTCGAGCGCCTCGGCGACGATTGGGTCGACCTCGTACGGCTCGGCCGGCACGCTGAACATCATGTTCAGGAAGTTGGCCGCGTAGCCCAGGTGGTTGAGCGGGTAGACGTATGGCTGTCCGATGCTCTTCTTGTACGCCCAGGCGGCGATCGTGGGCATCTTGGCCAGCAGGCGGTGGATGCTGATCTCGACGTGCTGCGCGTTGAATGGGTCCTGGCTGTCCTGGTAAAACGTGGAGAGAGCGCTCGCCCCGGCGGAGAGGACCGCCATCGGGTGGGCGTTCTTGGGGAAGCTGTCGAAGAAGCGCCGCATCTCCTCGTGGATCAGGCTGTGGCGCGTGATGCTGTCCCTGAACTGCTCGAGCTGATCGGTGGTGGGCAGCTCGCCGTAGATCAGCAGGTAGGCGACCTCCAGGAAGGTGCTCTGCTCCGCCAGCTGCTCGATCGGGTAGCCGCGGTAGCGCAGGATCCCGGCATCCCCGTCCAGGTAGGTGATGGCGCTCGTGCACGAGCCGGTGTTGCGGTACCCGTTGTCGAGCGTGACCAGTCCGGTCCGTTCGCGAAGATCGCCGATATCGACTCCATCGTCGCCGGCGGTGCCGCGGACCAGCGGCAGCTCGATGCTGCGTCCGTTCAGGCCCAGCGTGGCAGCGTCTGGAACGCTCATCGTCTTGTCGGGCATCAGATCAGCTCCTTCACGGCCTCGCGCTCCTCGAGCAGCTCATTGCAGGTTGCATCGACCCGCTCCTGTGCCCACTCCCCGTGGTCGATGCCGGGCACGATCTCGACCTGGCCAGGGGCTGTAGCACGCAGCGGGTAGCCGAAGACCAGGCCCTCGGGGATTCCGTAGCCACCGCTGGCCGGCGCCGGGATAGCCGCGCTGAAGACCCGACCGCTGGGCTGGGTGATCTCCCGCACCGTGTCGATCACCGCATTGGCCGCGCTCGCCGCGCTCGACTGTCCGCGGGCAGCGATCACGGCAGCGCCCCGCTGCTGAACGGTGGTGATGAACTCGCCCTGCAGCCATGCCTCGTCGCCGATCACTTCGGGGGCCGGTCGCCCACCGATGGTGGCGTGGTAGAAGTCGGGGAACTGGGTGCTCGAGTGGTTGCCCCAGATCGCCAGGTCGCCGACCCCCGCGACCTCCGTCCCGGACCGGTGAGCCAGCAGCGCCTTGCCCCGATTCTCGTCGAGCATGGTCATCGCGAACCACCGCTCGTGGGGGACTCGGGGCGCATTGGCGCCCGCGATCAGGCAGTTCGTGTTGCACGGGTTGCCGACCACGAGCACGTGGACGTCATCGGCCCCGTTGCGCTCGATGGCCTGTCCCTGCTCGGTGAAGATGCCTCCGTTCACGGTCAGCAGATCCTTGCGCTCCATGCCTGCCTTGCGCGGCACGGCGCCGACCAGGAGCGCCCAGTTGATCCCGTCGAACGCCTCGTCGAGGCTCGCGGTACGCACCACCTGCCGCAGCAGCGGGAAGGCGCAGTCGTCGAGCTCCATGGCGACCCCCTCGAGGGACGGAAGCGCGACTTCAAGCTCCAGGAGCTGCAGGTCAACGGTCGTCTCGGGGCCGAACATCTGGCCGGACGCGATCCGAAAGACGAGCGCGTAGCCGATCTGTCCGGCGGCGCCGGTGACGGCCACGGTGACATGCGACGCGGGCATCGAGCCTCCCAAGGATGAGCCGCATCCGAGTGTACCGCAGCGCGGGGTAGCCCTCGCCCCGGCCGATAGTCCCTAGGCCAGCTGGACCAACCCCGTGAGGCTCGCCCCCAGCCCCCGGAAGCGTTCGACGAAGCCGGGCGCGAACTCGTAGTAGATGTTCGTCCCCTCTCGCCGGCTGGTGAGGACCCCCGCGTCACGCAGGACCTTCAGGTGATGCGAGATCGTCGGCTGGGTGACGGCGCAGCACTCGGTGAAGTCGCAGGCGCAGACGGCGCCGGGCTGGGTGCCGAGCTGCCTCACGATGGACAGACGGGTGGGGTCGGCCAGGGCGGAGAGGAGGAGGATGTCGGGATCGTTCGATTTCATCGCTCTGAGTATATCGGCCGAGGTCTATATCTACCCGTCTCTATAGATGATGAGCCCGGCAGCTTTCCGCACTGCGCGCCTCCGACGTCTGAAACCCTACACTGGCGCCGTCGGCGCGCACGATCTCGAAGGCGGGAGTGGGGCAGCATGCGGATAACGCGGGGCCAAGAAATCGGCCGCGCGGCCCGGATCAATTCGGCGCCTGCGATCGGCGCGCTTGCCGCTCTTGGCCTGTCCGTCGTGTGGGTGGTGCTGCGGATGTCCGTCCTGCACGATTGGACCCACACCTTTCGACCCACCCTTGAGTATGACTCCGCGAACGCGGCCCGAACCATCTGGTTCGCGCTGCACCCTGATGCACTGGCTCAGTGGCAGCGGGTCTGGTTGCAGGCCGGATCAGGACGCTTTATTGAACCGCCGATCCTGCAGACGCTGACCGCGCTCACGTATTTCCCGGGCGGGGTTGAGCGGCCCTGGACGTCGGCCATCTTCACCTCGCTGGCCTGGCTGATGGCTGGCGCGCTGCTCTGGGACGTTTGCCGTCGCCTTGTCGGATCGCTGGAAGCTTCCGTCGGCCTTGCGTACTTCCTTTTTGCGCCGTTCGCAATCGCCGTCAGCCGGAGCTTCCAGTCAGACAGCTTGGCCATGCTGGGTCTCGTGGCGACCGCCTGGTTCGGCGTGCGCAACGATGTCCTCGCGAGCCGCCGGAACCTCTTGGTCATGGCCGTCCTCGCAGGACTGGCCGCCCTGGTCAAGCCTGGACCCCTCATTCTCCCGATCATCGGCGTTGTCGTCGCCACGGCCAGTGAACGCGGATCGATATGGTCAGATCGCCAGCGCCGCTGGCGCCTTGCAGCGCTCATCGGTCTGGTCGCCCTGCCGGCCGTTGCCTACGGGACCCTGTTTCTGCAGGGGCAGGTCCACGCGAAGGTCATCCCCAGCTTGCTGCTGACGACGGACTACTATCTTGGCTGGGCGCGCAACGTGGTCCACGTCGTCGGCTGGACCGCCTTACCGCTCGCCGCCGTGGGTATTTGGCTCACCCCGAGGCTCTGGCGGCTGGTCGCGGGGTTCCTCGCGGGATATCTGGTGACGTCACTCGCTTTCACGTGGCACACCATGACCCACGATTACTACCAGGTGCCACTTCTCGCCCTGGCCGCGATCGGGCTGGCGGCGTTCGCAGGCGCCACGGTTCGGACGTTTCGCTCCTCGCATCCAGCCATCGCGTCGCTGATGTTTGCCGCGCTCCTCGCAACCGGCCCTGTCGCGTACCTGACTGTTCCCGTCGACGTATTCCCTGCGAGTGACGCGTACGAGGTAGACGCTCCGACCTTTGCAGCGATCGGGGAAAGGCTCGGGCGCGGCAACCCGGTGATCGGTTACAGCTACAACGAAAGCTTCCCGTTGATGTACTACTCCGGGCTGCTGGTATCGCCATGGCCGACGTCAGGCGACAGGGAATTCACTCATCTCCAAGGCATCGACGGTGAGGATGACCAACGCCTCGCGGCGGCGATGCGAGATGGCATCCACTACTTCATCGTGACCGCGGACCTTCGCGGGGTGGACACGGTCCGGGCCTTCCTGGACCCACGCGCTCCGTTGCTCTGTCAGACGCCGCGCATGTGGGTTTATGACCTGGAGAATCCGACACACCTGCCGCCGAACGAGCGCGCTACTGCCCCTGCTGGGCCGTGCTGAAGGCGATTAGAAGCGGGGTAGCCAGAGCGGCTAATCTCTGATCGACCGCTCTATCGTCGGGTGTCTATATTGACGTATGTCAATATAATCGGTGTTGCCAAACGAAAGGAGGTGAGACCGAATGCCACGAGGGTGTTGCGATCCCGACTGCTGCCCCGGCGACTGCTGCTAGCTGCCTGAGGCCCACTGCCACTATTGTCCGCAGCCGATCCGGGGATGAGCTGTGGACAACTCTCCGGCTTTCTTGGAACTTCGGGGATAAGTGGGCTTGCCCTCCCCGAGGCCCGGCGCCTATCCTTCGGTCGTCCCGAAGGGGCAGCCAACGGCACCCGAGATTGCATCAACGGTCCGGCGGCGGTTCCTTCGGGACACTGCTTTGTCCACGATCTTCTCCGGCCAGGCTGCGCTGCAGGCGTCGCACGACCTCGGCCGCCTCATCGCCGATCGCATGTCCGGGTTCCGAGGCGGGCCCGGCGAATGTGCCGAACTGGCGGTCCCCCGCGTCACCCAGCCCTGGAACGATGTAGCCGCGCTCGTTCAGCGCCCGGTCGACGGCGCCGACGTGGATGTCCACGTCGGGATGCGCGGAGGAGAGGGTGGCCACTCCTTCCGGCGCCGCGATCAGGCTCACCTGCTTGATGCGGGCAGCGCCCCACTGCTTGAGGATGTCGACGGTCGCCGCGCTCGATCCGCCCGTTGCCAGCATCGGGTCCAGGATGAGGCAGACCTGCACCGTGGCGGCATCGGGCAGCTTGTTGTAGTACTCGACCGGCTTGAGGGTGCGCTCGTCGCGGTAGAGCCCGATGTGCCACACCTCGGCCGATGGCATCAGCTCGAGCATGGCGTCCACCATGCCCAGCCCCGCGCGCAGGACCGGCACGAGGCCCACCTTGGGCTCCAGCTCCGCTCCGGCAGTCGTTTCCAGCGGCGTCTCGACGTCCAGCGGCTGGGTGGTCAGATCGGCCATCGCCTCGTAGCCGAGCAGCCACGAGAGCTCGCGCACCAGCTCTCGGAACTTCTTGGGCTCGGTGGTCCGATCGCGCAGCAGGCTGAGCTTGTGCAGCACCAGCGGGTGGCGGCTGACATGCAGGTTCGGGTAGCGCGCGGCGAGCTCCATCGGCGACCGATTCTACGCGGCCCCTGGTGCCCACTACCTCGAATTGTGCTGTGCTGCTAGGCTATCCGTCCCTGCACCGATTCGTCGCGCATGTGCCGGCGTTTCTGCCCCGCGACGCAGAGGAAGGAGCCCAGCAGTGGTCTTCGGTACGAAGCGAGACAGCAAGCCAGACTCCGAGCTGCGTGAGGACGTCGTCGGCAGCCTATATCCGGACAGCTTTCCCAATGAGGTCGAGATGGCCCAGAACTCGATGGACTATCGCCACGGCGATCCTGGCAACGAGAGCGTGATCGATCCGCACGCCCGGTTCAATGGCAAGTACGTCAGCGATCGCGACCTGCGGATCGAGGGCGAGGCGAACGGCGAGATCGAGTGCTCCGGGACGCTGATCATCAGTCCGCAGGCCAAGGTGCGCAGCGCCATCACCGCCGCCAACGTGATCATCAATGGCGACTATGAGGGCGACGTGAACTGTGGTGGCCGCTTCGAGATCGGCTCCACCGGACGCGTCAAGGGGAGCGTCAAGGCCCAGGTCCTCGTGGTGCGTGAGGGCGCCCACTTCGAGGGCGGGGTGATCATGACCCCCGAGGGTCGCGCAACTTCCGCTGCTCCGGCGACACCGGCCGCCGAGCCTGCCACCCCTGCCCCGGGCAAGGGATCGCAGTCGGCGCAGTCCGGCCAGGGGAGCATCTTCGGTGGCAAGGAGCGCGAGGCCGCGCCCGCCGCCGACCGTCAGCCCGCGTCCGGCTCCGCCGGCGGCTCCTGATCCGCCCAGGTCACGCGTCGGCGTGGCCCGCCTGATCGTCGAGGTCACCCGAGGGGAACGTGTCGAGTCGCGCCACCGTGGCTCGATCGCGGTGGTTGCCCCATCCGGCGAGCTGATCGCCTCCTACGGCGACCCCGACGAGTTCGCGTTCATCCGCTCTTCCGCCAAGCCGTTCCAGCTCGCCCCGTTCGTCGCCTCCGGGCGCTTCGACGCGTACGACTTCCCCGCACCGGTCGAGGCGCTGGCGGTGATGGCCGCCTCGCACTCCGGCGAGGATCGCCACGTGCGGACGGTCCAGGCCGTGCTGCGCGCCGGGGGGCTCACCCGCGACGTGCTTGCCTGCGGCATGCATCCCCCCTATGACACCGAGACGGCACAGCGCCTGATCCGCGATGGCGAGCCGCTCACCCCTCTGCGCCACAATTGTTCGGGCAAGCACGCGGCCATGGCCCTCCACGCCAAGGCGGCCGGCTGGCCGGTCGAGACCTACTGGCAGCCCGATCACCCGATCCAGGTGCTTGCCCTCGAGACGGTTGCCACGCTCGGCGGCGTTGACGCGTCGGCAATCGTGACAGCGACCGATGGCTGCGGCGTGGTCACCTTCGGAATGCCACTTCGAAGCCTGGCACTCGCCTATGCACGCCTCGCCGATCCCATGGGAGTTGCCGACGCCGCGCTGCGCACCTCGCTGGCCCGGATTCGCGACGCGATGATGGCGCACCCCGAGCTGGTCGCCGGCGAGCGACGCCGCCTCGACACCGCCCTGATGCGAGCCGCGCCGGGGAGGCTCGTCTCGAAAGCGGGTGCCGAGGGCGTGCAGGCGCTGGGCCTCCTCGCCGTTTCGCGCGGGCGCCATCACGGTACCGCTGGCGTGGCGATCAAGATCGAGGACGGCGACGGCGCACATCGCGCGCGCGACGTGAGCGCGTGCGAAAGCCTGCGCCAGCTCGGCATCCTGGATGCCGCGGCTCTCGAGGGGCTGTCGGCCTACGCAGCGCCGCCGATCGTCGATCCGCGCGGGGTCAGCGTCGGCGTCGTCCGTCCGGCGATCAAGCTCGCCTGAGGCGCCCGTCGACCGCCAGCGTGAACACCGGTAGAGTGTGTTCGCACGCAGGCGGAGGCCAGGTTGAGAGATGACCCTGCAGCGGACGGCTGACGAATACATGGCCGCCTTCGACGACTGGCGCACCGATGCCATGAAGCGGCTCCGTGAGCTGGTTGGCGAGGCAGCACCCCACTCGGCGGTCTCGATCAAGTGGAGCCAGCCGGTCTGGGAATGGAATGGACCGATGATCTGGATGAAGGCCGAGAAGAACCACGTCAATCTCGGCTTCTGGCGGGGCGCCGAGCTTGACGACCCCGATGGCGTCCTCGAGGGCGATGGTGATCGGATGCGACACGTGAAGGTCACGTCCGTCGACACGATCCCGGACGAAGCGATTCGGAACCTCGTCCGCCAGGCCGTCAAGCTGAACACCGCCAAGGGCAACCCGACGCTCGCCCGGTGACGGACCGAGCTGCGGCGTTGCGCTACGTCGCGCTCGGGGACTCGTACACGATCGGCACGTCCGTCCGCCCCCCTGACAGCTGGCCGAGCCAGCTTGTCGCCCAGGTGTCGCAGCTCGAGCTGATCGCCAACCTCGGGGTCAACGGGTATGCGAGCGACGACCTCGTGCGCTTCGAGCTGCCTGCCATGGGTGACCTCCGACCGGACTTCGTGACGCTCCAGATCGGGGGCAATGACGTCGTCCGCGGGGCATCCGAGGCCGAGTACCGCGCAAGTGCCGTTCGGATCCTGGGTGATCTTCTCGTGCGAGTACCACCCGAGAGAATCCTCGCTGTGGCCTCACCCGATTACACGGTCACGCCGGCAGGTGCCTGGTTCGGCGATCGGTCGCGGCAGAGCTCGGCAATCGCCCGTTTCAACGAGATCCTGGGTGCCACCACCGCAGACAAGGGCATCGCATTCGTGTCGGAGATCTTCGCCATCTCGCGGGACGCAGCTGCCGAGCGCTCGATGCTCGCGGACGACGGACTGCATCCCAGCGGCGCGCAGTACGCGCGCTGGGTCGACGCGATCCGGCCGGTCGTGGAGAGGCTGCTGCTACCATCGGGCGGCCGATGAGCACCCCTGAGACGGCCCGCGTCCGCGTTCGGATGGCCCCCAGCCCAACCGGTCCTCTGCACATCGGGACGGCACGCACCAGCCTCTACAACTACCTGTTTGCGAGGCACGTGGGCGGCACCTATGTCCTGCGCGTGGAGGACACCGACGTTGCCCGTGGGACTCCCGAATGGGAGCGCGACATCATCGACAACCTGCACTGGCTGGGAATCAGCTGGGACGAGGGGCCACAGGTCGCGGGAGGCGAGGATATCGGGCCACATGCTCCTTATCGGCAGAGCCAGCGCATGGAGCTGTATGCGGGCGAGGCGGCGCGCCTGCTGGAATCGGGTCACGCCTACCACTGCTGGTGCACGCACGAGGAGCTCGAGGCGGTGCGCCGCGAGCAGGAGCGCAACCACGAGCCGCCGCGCTACAACGGGCGCTGCCTGCGCCTGACCGATGCGGACCGCGCCAGCTTCGCCGCGGAAGGCCGCAAGGTGGCGATCCGCTTCCGCGTCCCGGCCGAGACGATCCGCTTCGACGACCTGATCCGCGGCGAGGTCGAGTTCGACAACTCCCTGCTCGGCGACTTCGTGGTCGTGCGTGGCGACGGGATGCCGCTCTACCACTTCGTGGTGGTGGTCGACGACCAGGCGATGGCGATCACCCACGTCGTGCGCGGCGAGGACCACCTGTCGAATACGCCCAAGCACATCGCCCTGCTGCGCGCGCTCGGCTACCGGGAGCCGCGCTTCGGACATATCCCGCTGATCCTCAACCCGGACCGCTCGAAGATGAGCAAGCGCAAGGAGCAGACCGCGATCACCGCCTATCGCGAGCAGGGCTACCTGCCAGAGGCGATGGTCAACTTCCTCGCCTTCCTCGGCTGGTCGCCGGGGACCGAGGAGGAGATCTTCTCCATTGGCGAGCTGGCCGAGCGCTTCGAGATCGGCGACGTGCACAAGGCCGGGGCAGTCTTCGACAAGGATCGCCTCGACTACCTCAACGGGGTCTACATCCGGGCCCTGACCGATGCGCAGCTGGCGCTGCGCCTGCGCCCCTACCTGCCGGCAATCCTCGACGACCGGTCGCTGCTGCGGCTGGCGCCGCTCCTCAAGGAGCGCCTCGTGCGCCTGGCCGATGCCACCGAGCTGGCCGCCTTCCTGACCGAGTCCGATGCGCAGGTCGGCGCGATGTACGAGGCCGACCTCCTGGTGCCCAAGGGCCGGAGCGCGGCGGAGACCGCACCGGCGCTGAGCATCGCGCGCGACACGCTGGCCGGGGTGACCGAGCCCGATTTCGCCTCCGAGGAGCTCGAATCGCTGTGCCGCGCGGCGGCGGATGCCCATGGCTGGAAGGCCGGCGACTTCTTCCGACCGATCCGGGTGGCGGTCACCGGGCGCACCGTCTCGCCGCCGCTCTTCGGCTCGATGGAGCTGCTGGGGCGCGAGCGGACGCTGGCGCGCATCGAGCTCGCCCTGGCGCGCCTCTCAGCCTGAGGGCGGCACCGGGGGCGATCGGCTAACCCGGCGGGAAGATCGCCTCGAGGAGACGGGCGACCAGACCCTTGGGTGCGGCCTGCTCGACGATGTCCAGGATCGTGCCGTCGAGGCCGACCGCGAACGCCGTCGGCTCGGCATTGACGTTGCCGCGATCCGAGGTGGTCGGGATGCCGAGCAGCTCGACGGCGATCCGGCGCTCGTCGCAGAAGAGGAGATAGGGAAGTCCCAGCTCGGCGACGTAGTCGGCCTGCTGCTTCTCGTTGTCGGTGGTGACTCCCACGACCGCCACGCCGAGCTTGCCCAGGCGCGCGAAGGCCTCCTTCAGCGCGTTGGCCAGCGCGTCCCCGCGCTCGCGCGGGGCGCCTTTCAGCGAGGGGCCGCCGAAGAAGAGGAAGATCGCCGGTTGCCTGCCCACAAAGGTGCGCAGGTTGAGCAGGTAGCCGTCCGTCGCCCGCTGGCCGACCGATGGCATCTGGTCAGTGATCTTCACCCTCAGGCCGGTCGTGGCGGTGCTCACCGGCCGATTGTAGCCGCCACCCCCTCCCGGCCGCCGAGGCGCAGCCGTCACCGCCGGGGCAGTGACGACGCGCCGAGGCCATTGCCAGGCTGTGGCCCGCTGCCCGGCTCAGGGCGCGAAGGACTGCCCCGCGTCGAGCGCGGACCGATCCCCGGAAGGGGGCCTGGCGAGGGACCGGCACGAGCCCGGCCTTCTCGCGGGAGGGGCAGCCCACCGCGATCGGGCAGTCAGCGCAGCGTGGTGTCCGGGATGTGCAGACGGCAGCCCCGAACTCCATCGTGGCATGGGTCCAGCTGGCGGCATCGGCCGTGTCACCTGTGCGTGCCAGCTGGTCGGCGAGGACCTGGAGATCCCGCGCAGCGGTGGCCGGTTCCACGCCAAAGCGTCGCACGAGCCAGCGGCGGACGTTGGTGTCGACCACCCCTTCTGGCTCACCGAAGGCGAGGCTGGCCAGGGCTCGGGCGGTGTACGGTCCGATGCCGGGCAGCGTCTCGAGGGCAGAGACTCCGGCGGGCCAGCCTCCAGCGGTCACGATTGCCGCGGTTCTGCGCAGGGCCAGGGCACGCCGGTTGTAGCCCAGCCCGGACCAGGCGGCCAGGACCTCTCCTTCGCTTGCCGCGGCCAGCGCGTCAGCCGTCGGGAAGCGCCGCATGAATCCCGGAAAGCGCTGGGCAACGCGAGTCGCCTGCGTCTGCTGCAGCATCACCTCGCTGACCAGTACCGCATAGGGGTCGACGGTGTGCCGCCACGGAAAGTCACGGTGCCCGGCCGCATACCAGCCGAGCAGGGCCGCGCGGATGTTCCGCAGCGTTGAGTCCGCAGTCGGATTGTCGGCCGGCACCCGGCGAGGGTAGCGCGCAGTCATCCAGATGAATTGACCAAGTTCGCGAGTGCCTGCGCGCACCGGGGCGGTGGTGGCAGACTTCGGGAGCGACAGCTGCCCTCGCACAGGAGGTTCTCGATGACTCGGCGCCTGCCCGCCTTCACCATTTCCGCCGCGCTCCTCTTTGTCTCCGCCCTCTTCCCATCGGGCGCCCTCGCGGCCGCCCCGACCCTGTCGGCCCACGTCGTCCAGTCTGGCCTCGTGAACCCCTGGGACATCGCCTTCGCGCCGACCAGCCAGATGTTCGTGACCGAGCGCCCGGGGCGAGTTCGCGTCTACGCCGGAGGCGGGATCGGCGCCACCCTGCTCGCCACCACGACTCTCCCCAACGTCCAGTCAGATGGGGAGGCAGGCGTCATGGGGATCGCGGTCGACCATGACTTCAACGCCAACCGGCTCGTCTACATCTGCGTCTCGCGCACGGTCAACGGCCAGTGGCTGAACCAGCTGATCCGCTACAAGGTCACCACCGACTGGCACCTGGAGCACGACCGCACCCTGATCGGCCTCGGGATGCACGCCAACACGTTCCACGATGGCTGTGCGGTGGAAGAAGGTCCCGATCATCGGATCTGGCTCTCGATGGGTGACGCCGGCGATGCCATGGCCGCCCAGGATCCGACCGCCCTGAACGGCAAGATCCTGCGGATCACGCGCAATGGCGGCGTGCCCGCCGACAACCCCATCATGCCTGGCACGAGCCAGCGCAGCTACGTCTACTCGATGGGCCACCGCAACCCGCAGGGGATCGCCTTCCAGCCGGGAACGGGTCGCGTCTATGCGATCGAGCACGGCCCCGATGTGAACGACGAGATCAACTGGATTCGTCCCGGCCTCAACTACGGATGGCCCTGCGTCACTGGTTTCGGCCAGGCATTCATGACCTGTTCCGGATCCCCGACCTTTACTGACCCGGTGTGGGCGTCGGGCGGTTCCACCATTGCCAACTCGGGCGGGACGTTCGTGACCGGGGCGCGCTGGCACGGGTTCGCCGGCCAGCTCTTCGTCTCGCAGCTGAAGGAGTCCGATCTGCGGCGCTACACCATCAACCCCGCAGGCACCACCGCGACCTACCAGCAGACCTTGTATGACAACCGATGGGGTCGGTTGCGGGCGTCCGTCCTGGGCCTCCGGAAGCGGCTCTTCCTCACGACCTCAAACGGCGTCGATGACAAGGTGATCCGCATCCTGCCCAACTAGGCGGCCGGGTCCACCGCTGCGTCTTGCTCGGGCAGCGCCTCATGCTCCACGACCTCGGATCGTCGGAACTGGAGCAGGACGCCGGCCGAGACGATGAGCGCCCCGCCGAGGACCTGTAGCGCGGTCGGAGGCTCGCCGAAGAGCAGCGCGGCCAGCCCCACGCCGACCACCGGCTCGAGAGTTGCCAGGATCGTCGCACGCGGCGCGCCGAGCAGCCTGATGCCGGTGATGAAGCAGACGGTCGCCAGGCCCGCACCCACCGTCCCGGCCAGCAGCACCGGCCACAGGGCTGCGAAGGAGGCGAGTGGCTGGATCACGTCAGCAAGGCGTCCGATCGCCAGGGCGACGGCGAGGTAGACGAGCGCCGCGCCACCCATCGTGATCGACGCGGCCTGCGGCCCGGGGATCGCGCCGAATCCGTGGCGCGCGGCAAGCGCATAGAACGTCTGCGCCAGGGCGCCCATGAAGGCCAGCCCGATCCCCGCCAGGTCGAGCTGGTTCAGCGGTCCGGCCCCGGCCACGACCAGCAGCACGCCGATCAGCGAGACCGCCAGCGCGGTCCAGCGCCGGCGATCCAGCCGCTCACCA
Source organism: Chloroflexota bacterium (assembly GCA_005879775.1). Lineage (GTDB taxonomy): Bacteria > Chloroflexota > Limnocylindria > QHBO01 > QHBO01 > CF-167. The sequence continues at coordinate 16,225 of VBJX01000023.1, read as the reverse complement.
AACCATGCCACGCTGGCCACGGCCACCAGTGCCGGGTAGAGGTAGAAGATCAGCAGGGTCAGCGCGATGCCAATCCGCAGGAATGCGACGAAGACCCCCAGGTTGAGGGCGGCATTGGTGACCGCGGCGGCGCATACCAGCCACCGGTCGCGGACCGGAAGCGAGCTCCATGGCCTGCTCGACCGGTGTCCGCCCATGCTCCGCAGGGCCAGGAAGGCGAGCACGCAGATGGCCCCCACCCCCGCTCGCCAGGTGACCAGGGTCAGGCTCGAGACGCCGGCCTGGTCCGCGTATCGAGAGACGGGTCCCAGGGTCCCGAAGCTCGCGGCCGCCAGCACGATCAGCCCTGCCCCGAGCAGCTGAGGGGCAGGACGCCGGTTCATCGGGCCGGCCCCGTGAGCGCCTCCTCCTTCTCGGCTTCCTCCAGCTGGCTGGTGAGCCTGGCCCATTCGACGGCCAGCTCGTCGCCCCGCTCCCGGGCGGTGTTGTGCCGCTCGATCAGGTTCCGGAATGCGGCATGGTCGGCGTAGGTTGCCGGATCTGCCAGCCTGGCACCGATGTCGGCCAGCTCCGCATCGTTGGCCCGTGCGGTGGCCTCCACGCGTTCGAGGGCCGCCCGCAGGTCGCGCGTGCGGCGATAGCGGCGGTTGCGCTCCTCGGCCTCTGCCCGCTTGCGGCGCGCCGCGGCAGCCGCCGACTCACGGGGCCGAGGGCGCGGTGCCTCGAGTCCGCGCGGGGTGGCGACTCCCTCAACGGCGCCGCGGGTCTCGATGTCGAGCCCACGCTTGGCGGCGTAGTACTCGAAGTCGCCCGGGTAGAGGGTCGCCTCGCCAGCGTTGACCTCGATGATGGTGATGAGCACGATCGTGCCCGGAAACGCGTTGAGCGCATCCTCAAGCACGTCGCGCGAGGCGATGTCCAGGTGGTTGGTCGGCTCGTCCAGGCAGAGCAGGTTCGCCGGATCGGCCATCAGCTTGGCCAGCGCCAGGCGCGTCTGCTCGCCCCCGGAGAGGATCTCGACCTTCTTCTCGATCGCGTCGCCGGAGAAGAGGAAGGCGCCCAGCAGCCGGCGCATCTCGGCGGTGCTCATTCGCGTGGCGGCCCCCGCCAGCTCCTCGAAGACAGTGTTGGCGGGGTTCAGGGCATCGATCTGGTGCTGCGCGAAGTAGGCGACTCGCACGTTGCTGCCCAGCTCGCGCTTCCCGCCCTCGAACTCCAGCACGCCGGCCAGGATCTTCAGGAGGGTGCTCTTGCCGGCTCCGTTCGGGCCGATGAGGGCCACCTTCTGGCCACGCTCCAGGACCAGGTCGAGGCCGTCGTAGACGGTGTGGGGGCCGTAGCGCTTGACGATCCCATCCAGGGTGATGACCACCCGGCCGCTGCGCGGCGGCTGGGGGAAGCGGAACCTGACCGACTTGGTGCGGTTGGTCGGCACCTCGATCCGCTCGATGCGCGCCACCTGCTTGATCCGGCTCTGGACCTGCCTTGCCTTGTCCTTCTTGTAGCGGAATCGCTCGATGTAGCGCTCGATGCGGGCGATGGTCCGGCCCTGCGACTTGGCGAGCATCTCGAGCTGGGCGATCCGCTCGTCGCGCTGCTCGACGAAGTCGGCGAAGTCGCCGACATACTCGGTCAGCTGGCCGTGGTTCAGCTCCGCCACCCGGTTCACGACGGCGTTGATGAAGTCGCGGTCGTGGCTGACGAGCACGATCGCGCCTGCGTACTCGGCAAGGAATTCCTGCAGCCACTCGACCGATGCCAGGTCGAGGTGGTTGGTCGGCTCGTCGAGGAGCAGCAGATCCGGGTTGGCGAGCAGCAGCCTGGCGATGGCCACCCGCATCATCCAGCCTCCGGAGAACTGGCCGATGTCGCGGTCGATGTCGGCTGCGGCGAAGCCGAGCCCGCCGAGGATGCGGCGCCCCTCGGCCTCCAGCGACCAGCCGCCGAGCTGCTCGAAGCGGTGCTGCAGCCGACCGTACTCGTCGATCAGCTCCTGCAGCCCGTCCTCCGCGCCGGACTCGGCCAGCTCCGCCTCGATATGGCGCATGCGTCGTTCAATGCCCGACACCGCGCCGGCGCCGGCGACCACCTCCGCCAGCACGCTGCGACCCTGTGCCTGGGCCACCTCCTGGCGCAGGTAGCCAATCACCAGGTCCTTGGCGCGCGCCACGCTGCCGACGTCGGCCTCCTGGTCACCGGTGATGATCTCGAGCAGGGTCGTCTTGCCGGCACCGTTTGGTCCCACGATGGCGATGCGCCGCCCGGTCGGAACCTGCAGGCTCACACCGTCGAAGAGGTGCTGGGTGCCGTGCCTCTTGGCGATCCCGGCCAGGGTGACGAGGCTCATCGCTCGGCCGCAACGCCGGCGTGAAGGCGCGCCCCTCCGGTGTCGAAGCGCAGCCGTGTCGCCATGCCTGGCAGGCCCGCTGCGTTCCACGCCTTCTCGACCGAGTGGGCGCTGATCGGAGAATCGCAGATGGCCAGCACGCTCGGCCCTCCACCCGAGAGGGCCGCCCCCGCGGCCCCGCGCTGCTGCGCCAGCTGGATCAGCTCGCCCGTTCCCGGCATGCTCAGCAGGCGCTGCGGCTGCCGGAGGCGGTCGTCCATGGCCGTGTTCAGGAGGCCGGCATCCGACGTGATCACCGCGGTGGCCAGCAGCGCGGCACGGGCCAGGGCGCGCTCCGCCTCGTCGACGCTCACCGCGCCAGGCGTTGGCGGCCGCGAGTTCGAGGTCGTGGCTGCGACGAACAGGACCGGGATCCAGGCCTCGGGGACTCGGAACCGGCGCAGGACCGGCGCCTCGCCGATCCCCTGCGCGACCGCCAGCGTGATTCCGCCGTAGAGCGCCGCCGCCACGCTCTCGGGGTGACCCTCCAGGGCCGCCGCCAGGGCCAGCAGCTCGTCGGCGCTCGGCGCCTGCCGGCCGGCGGCCGCCCCGAGCAGCAGCCCGGCCACGATCGCCGCCGCGCTGCTCCCCAGGCCTCGAGCGGCCGGGATCATGCTGCTCACCTCGATCCGCCAGGCCCCCGCCCCCTGCCCGGCACCCCTGGCGGCGCGCAGCCCCTCGCGGAAGGCGCGCATCAGCAGGTTGTCGTCCGGGTCGTCGTCAGGGCCGGGAGCTCCCTCTCCCCGGCTGTCGAGCAGGATGCCGGCCTGATCCCCCGGGAAGAGCTCGGCGCGCAGCTTCAGGCTCAGGGCCGCGGCGAAGCAGCCGGCTCCGCTTCCCAGGTTGGCACTGCTGGCCGGCACCTCGACCGAGGCGATGGGCGACATGTCGCCCGAGTATAGGGAGCCCTACCCTGCCAGCTCGGCATGGCGGAAACAGCTCACCAGGTGGTCGTTGACCAGGCCGGCGCTCTGCATGAAGGCGTAGGCGATGGTGGGTCCCACGAAGGCAAACCCGCGACGCTTCAGGTCGCGGGAGAGGGAGCGGGAGGCATCGGTCTCGGCCGGGACCGTTCCCATCGTCGTCCACGCGTTGACGACTGGTGCGTCATCGACGAACGACCACAGGTATCGGTCGAAGGCGTCCGGCGCATCGGCCAGCGAGAGGTAGGCCCTCGCGTTGCCGATGACGGCCCGCACCTTGGCGCGATTGCGAATGATCCCCGGATCGGCGAGCAGGCGAGCCTCGTCGTCCGGCCCGTAGGCCGCGATCCGCTCGATCTCCCACGCTTCGAACGCGCGCCGATAGCCGTCTCGCTTGCGGAGGATCGTCGTCCACGACAGTCCGGCCTGCGCCCCCTCCAGGCTGAGCAGCTCGAACAGGTGCCGATCATCGTGGATCGGCACGCCCCATTCGGTGTCGTGGTACGCCAGGTTGAGGGGGTCGCCGCTGCCCCACGGACAGCGCGGACGCTGGTCGATCACGCGCGGACAGGAAGCGAGCGGAGGCCGCGGATGATGTAGGTCGGCTTCCATTCCGGCTCGGCGACCAGCTCGAGACGCGGCATCCGGCGCAGGATCGTCTCGAAGGCGACCTGCATCTCGAGCCGGGCGAGCGGTGCGCCGAGGCAGAAGTGAACTCCGGCGCCGAAGCTGATGTGCGGGTTCGGCTCTCGCCGCAGGTCGAGCAGATCCGGATCGGCGAAGACATCGGGGTCGCGGTTGGCAGACCCGAAGAGAAGCCCCAGCTCGGCTCCCTTCGGCACCGTGACACCGCAGATCTCCGACTCCTCAAGCACCCAGCGCTCGAACAGCTGGAGGGGAGTGTCGAAGCGAAGCAGCTCCTCGATGGCCGTCGGCAGGATCGGCGGCTCCCCGCGCAGCAGCGCCAGCTGAGCCGGGTTGCGGAAGAGCGCCCACCAGCCGTTCCCGGAGCCGTTGACGCTCGCCTCGTGCCCCGCGTTGAGGAGGAGAACGCAGGTGCCGATCAGCTCGTCCTCGGTCAGCCGGTCCCCTCCGTCCACCACCTGGCCGAGCGCGCTGATCAGGTCCGCGCCCGGGTGGGCGCGACGCGAGCGAGAGAGCTCGCGCAGGTAGTCGCCAAACTCGATGCTGGCGCGCACCGCGCGGCGGGCATAGTCGTCGGAAGGATTGAGCTCGTACATGAGGCAGATCTCGGCGGACCAGGGGCGCAGCAGGTGGCGATCCGCCTCCGGCACGCCGAGCAGCTCGGCGATGACGGTCACCGGAAGCGGCTCCAGCACCGTCGCCAGCAGATCGAACTCTCCGACGGCCATCCCCTCGTCGACGAGGCGGTCGACGATCCCCTGGATGGTTGGCAGCAGCTCGGCCACGCGCTTTGGCGTGAACGCCCTGGAGACGAGGCTGCGCAGACGGGTGTGATCGGGCGGCTCGCGATCGAGCATGCCGTTGCGGATCACGTGCCAGAAGGGCGCGTGCCAGTCGGTCTCCTCCGGACGTCCCATCTCGGCGTGGGTGGCCACCTGGAGGTAGGTGCGGCCGAAGCGTCGATCGCGCAGGAGCGCGTTGACATCGGCGTGGCGGGTCACCAGCCAATGGTCGGTCCGCTCGTCGTAGTGGATGCGGCCGGCGCGCCGCAGCTCGTCGTAGGCCGGATAGGGATTCGCGATGAACTCGATCTGCTCGGGTTGGAAGGCGGCGAGGGCATCGCGCAGCATGCGCGGCAGGGTACCGCATCAAGAGCTCTGGCTCGGTTGGCGCCTCCCGGCCGGGCGGCGTAGGATCGTGGACACGCCGATGGGAGGCAACGCCCATGCGACCCGTCATGCGACTCCTCGCGACCCTCGCGATCCCGGCAGCGCTCCTCGCCCTGCCGGCCAGCGCGGGCGCCTTTGGTCTCACGAACTGCACACTGGCGCTCACCTCGCTGGACGCCAACAAGATTCAGATCGATTCCGCGGCCAGTGGCGCACCCGATTCGACCCAGGACAATCCGTTCCTCATCGACTGGGCCGGCACCGTCGAATGGAACGGCACAATGGGTGGGCTGGTGATCACCAATCACCGCTGGCACGTCGACATCTTTCGGCTGCCGACCACGCTGAGCGGCAGCGACGCGAACGAGGCGGGCGATACGAACGGCGACGGGACGGTGGATGTCGGCGCCAACGTACCGTTCCGCTTCACCGGCCTCTACTACGTCAGTGGGGCAATCTCGGGGACCGGCGGGGCGTGCGATGGCAGCGGCTGGATGAAGGTCAACGGCGACCCGCTGGCCACGATCCCGTTCTGGGCCGGCATCGTGATCCTGCTGGTCGGGCTGCTGCTGGCCTGGTATGGCTGGCGAGGCTCCTGGCCCGGGGCGGTCGTGGGTGGCCTCCTGTTTGGACTTGGCGCCGCCATCCTGCTCGTAACCCTGGCGTTCCTGCCGCTCGGCTCGATCACCCCGCTGGCGACCGTTGTGGTCGGCTTATTGCTGGGGATCGCTGTCCGGCTCTTCGGAGGCTCCACCGCGCCGGCGCCGGACACGGCGTAGGCCGGGCGCAACCCCTAGCTGGTGAGCGCCTCGCGCACGATGCGGGCCTGCTCCTCGAGGTGTGAGGCGGGATAGCCTTCCGCCGGACGGGAGCGCTCCGGCCGGCTGATGTCGCCCAGTGGGGTGCGGAACGGGACGAGGTGGCGGATCTTGGGCAGCACGAACTTGCGTGCGCCCATGTTGCGCGGCTCCTCCTGCACCCAGGCGACCCGCTCGGCCTTCGGATAGCGGGCCAGGACCGGCTCCAGCTGCTCGTCGGGGAACGGGTAGAGGCGCTCGACACGCACGATCGCCAGGTCGGCCTGCTCGTCGCGCAACGGCGCGGTGGTGAGGTCGTAGTAGATCTTGCCGCTGCACAGGATCACGCGCCGGACCGCGTCGGCAGCCTCCGGCGAGGCGGTGCGTGGGTCATCCAGAACCGATGCAAAGACGCCCTCGCTCAACTCAGCCAGGCTCGAGGCCGACTGCGGCAGCCGCAGTAGCGACTTTGGGGTCATCACCACCAGCGGCCGCAGGTCGCCATGCAGCCCCTGCCGCCGCAGCAGGTGGAAGTACTGGGCCGGGGTGGTGGGGTAGATGACCCGGATGTTGCCCTCTGCCCCCAGCGCCAGGAAGCGCTCGAGTCGCGCCGAGGAATGCTCAGGCCCCTGGCCCTCATAGCCGTGGGGCAGGAGGAGGGTCAGGCGCGAGCTCTGCCGCCACTTGGCGAGCCCGGCGATCAGGAACTGGTCGATGATGATCTCGGCGCCGTTGACGAAGTCCCCGTACTGCGCCTCCCAGATGACGAGCGCCTCGGGGGCAGTGACCGCGTAGCCGTACTCGAAGCCGAGGCACGCGTACTCTGAGAGCGGGCTGTTGTGCAGCTCCATGCTTGCGGCCGCTCCCGACAGCTTCTGGATCGGCACGTGGACGTTTCCGGTCTTCGCGTCGTGGAGGGCTGCATGTCGCTGGCTGAAGGTGCCACGCACCGTGTCCTGTCCGGTGAGGCGCACCGGCACCCCCTGCACCACCAGCGAGGCGAGGGCCAGCGACTCGGCATGGCCCCACTCGATCCTGGCTTCCGAGCCGTCGAGCGCAACGCGGCGCCGCTCGATCTGCCTGGCAAGCTTCGGATTGACGTTGAAGCCCTCTGGCCAGCTGTGCAGCTCATCGTTCAGGCGCCGCAGGGTGGCCTCCTCGACCGCGGTGACCGGCTCGCCCCCCTCCTCGATCTCGATCGCCTCCGATCCCCGGTCGAGCTGCGGCTCTTCATGGCCCTTGCGGACGGCGGCCTGCCTGGCGGCCAGATCCTGGGCGACCTCCGTCGCCCAGCCATCCGCCTCTTCAGCCGAGACTGCCCCGGCCTCCACCAGGATCGACCGATACCGCTCGCGCACGCTGGGGTGGTTCGCGATCGCGGCGGCGGTGATCGGCTGGGTGTACGCCGGCTCGTCGCCCTCGTTGTGCCCGTAGCGCCGGTAGCCGACGAGGTCGATCACGACGTCGGCGTGGAATCGCTCGCGGTACATCATCGCCAGGCGGGCGGCCGCCAGGCAGGCCTCCGGATCGTCGCCGTTGACATGGACGATCGGGACGTCGAAGCCTTTCGCCAGGTCGCTCGAGTAGTCGGTTGATCGTGCGTCGCCGGGCTCGGTGGTGAAGCCGATCTGGTTGTTGGCGATCAGGTGGACGGTCCCGCCGGTCGTGTAGCCGGCCAGGCGCGCAAGGTTGAAGGTCTCGGCCACGACGCCCTGGGCGGCGAAGGCGGCGTCGCCGTGGATCAGGATGGGGAGTGTCCGGTCGGGGTCGACCTTGACCATCGGCCCGCTGCGGTCCGACTGCTGTGCCCGCGCGCGCCCTTCCACCACCGGGTTGACTGCCTCGAGGTGGCTCGGGTTGGGAGACAGGGTGACCTCGATTGCGCCTGCAATGGTCTCGTAGCTGCCTGACGAGCCGAGGTGATACTTGACGTCGTCGAGGCCGCCGCGCGGGACCTTGGCATCCGTGCCGGCCCGTCCGGCCTCGAACTCGGCGAGGAGCGCCTCCTTGCTCACCCCCACCACGTTCGCCAGCACGTTCAGCCGGCCGCGGTGCGCCATGCCGATCACCCCGTCGCGTGCTCCAGCCGCCCGGGCATCGGAGAGGATCTGCTCGAGCATGGGGACCATCATGTCCAGCCCCTCGATGCTGAAGCGCTTCTGGCCCAGGTAGGCCTTGTGCAGGAAGCGCTCCAGCCCCTCCACTTCGCTCAGCCGCCGCAGGAGCGCTCCCTGCGCCTCCTTGGAGAAGGGCTGCCGGTGGGCTCCCGACTCGATCCGCTCCCGCAGCCAGACTCGCTCTTCGTGGCTGCCGATGTGCTCCACCTCGTAAGCGACCGACCCACAGTAGGTTGCCTGCAGCGCGGGAAGCGCCTCGGCCAGGGTTGCGCCGGGGACGCTGATGCGCAGCAGGTCCGACGGGATCCGGGCCATGGCCTCTTCGCTCAGCCCCAGCGACGCCGGATCGAGCGACGGATCGCCGGGAGGGGCGCTCCCCAGCGGATCCAGCTGCGCTGCCAGGTGCCCGTGCGAGCGGTAGGCCGATACGAGCGCCATGCCGGCGGCGACCGCGCGGAGGTCCGCATCGGGCCCAGACTCAGGGACCCGGCCGAGCCCGACGCTCAGTGAGGCGGCGATCTCCTCGTAGAAGCGGTCAGCGCCGCCGAGCAGCTGCTCGATGCGCCGCAGGAAGGCGCCGGACTCGGCTCCCTGGATGATGCGGTGGTCATATGTCGAGCTGATGGTCATCAGGCGCCGGCCACCTGCCTGGCGGATCGCGCCGGTTGCCAGGATGGCGCCCTGCCCGGGCATCAGACGCGCCACCGATGCGGTCGTCCCCAGGGTCCCGGGGTTGGTGAGGGTGATCGTGGCTCCGCTCACGTCGTCAGGGGCCAGGCGTGCGGCGCGGGCGCGCTCGATCAGCTCGTCGCATCGAGCGTGGAAAGCCGGGAAGTCGAGGCTGTCGGCCCTCCGCACCACCGGCACGATCAAGGTCCGGCTGCCGTCGGGACGCTCGACATCGACTGCCAGCCCCAGGTTCAATGCACCCGGGTCGACCCGAAACGCCCTTCCATCGGCCTCGTTGAAGTGATGGTTCATGGCGGGCTGCTCGTTCGCGGCGCGCACCAGCGCCCAGCCGATGAGATGAGTGAACGTCAGCTTGCGCGGCGCGAGCTGCTCGTTCAGCTCCCGGCGCCGGGCATCGAGGACGGAAACCTCCATCTCCCGGAAGCTGGTGGCGGTGGGCACGGCCAGGGATGCCGTCATGTTCGATGCCAGCCGTGCGGCGGCTCCGGCCAGCGGCGTCGCACCGGCCGGGAGCTCGCTGATGGTCGCCTCGGTCCCGGTGGTCGATCCTCCGTCGGCGCCCGCCCCCTCGGCGGAACCGGCAATCGCCTGGGTCTCCGGGCCGCTGATGCGCGGCTCGAAGAGCGCCCGCCACTCGTCGTCGACCGAGGCCGGGTCCTGCAGGAAGCGCTCCCGCATCTCCGCCACGTAGCCGGCGTTCACGCTCTCCAGGGCGCGCTCGACCGGCGACTCCTCAGGCGGATCCTGGCTGGTCATGACCCGCTAAGGATAGGGGCGCCGATCCTCGACCGGTCACGTTGCGGGCGGGCTCTGGGCGGGCTCCTCTTCCGAGTCCGGCGGTTCCGCCACCGATGGCGATGACGGGGAAGGCTCTGCGAAGACGCGCCGAGCGGTGAAGCCACGCAGCAGGAGCAGCAGGCCGATGACGATGATCGCCACCGGCAGCGCCCATTGCGGCAGGGGCAGCCGCTCGCCGGAGATGCCGAGGATCCCCTCGAAGAAGACGAGGCCGGCGGCGAAGAGGCCGATGGCGGTGACGATGGTGAAGAACCCGTCGCGCGCCATCCTGGCGTCGCCGCTCCGCGTGCCGTACAGGAGCATCCCGATCCCGCTGCCACCCGGCGCCACCAGCGCCCACGCGTATGCCCAGCTCTCCCAGTGGTCGGTCGCGTTCTGGTAGAGCAGGACGAGGCCGATCATGGTCACCATGCTGCCGGCGATCGCCAGGCCGGATCCCCGCGCCTGGGTCAGGCCGAATGCCACCAGGGCCAGTCCCGGGGCAATCACGTAGAAGGGCCAGGCCGCGTCGGCCAGGTCGACATTCAGCTGCTGGCCGACGAAGAAGATGAGGCCCAGGGCGATCAGGACGGCGCCCAGCACCACGGCGCCGGAGCTCCCGCGGCGCGCCGGACCCTGGGGTGCGGTCATGCCCGCGATACTACCCTTCGCTCTCTTCCAGCACCGACCGCAGCGTGGCGCCGTCGACGTTTCGCCCCGTCACGACCACGGCTGCGCGACGACCCGCCAGCCCGCCCAGCCGGGCGCGCAGCGCGGCAATCCCCAGGACAGCCGAGGCCTCGACCACCAGGTGATGCGCGTCGATGATCCAGCGCATGGCATCGGCGATCTGCCCCTCATCGACGACCACCACCTCATCGACCAGCTGGCGGCACATGCGCCAGGTGATGCTGTCGCGCTCGATGTTGCCTGCCACGCCATCGGCCAGGGTGGGTGCGATCGGCATCGGCTTGGTCGAGCCCGACTCGAAATAGGCATACATCGGAGGGGAGGCCGATGGCTGGACCCCGACCAGGCGCAGGCTCGGATTCACCGCCTTGGCCCATAGCCCGATGCCGGAGATGAGCCCGCCCCCGCCGATCGGCACCACGATGGCGTCGCAGGCTGGCCATTCGTCGAGGATCTCGACCCCGACCGTCCCCTGCCCGGCGACGACGTCGGCGTCGTTATAGGGAGCCACGTAGACCGCCATCCCGGCGGTGTCCCGCCGCCTGCCCTCCGCCTCGGCGTCGTCGCTGTCTCGTCCGAAGATCTCGACCACGCACAGGTCCGATTCGAGCGCCCGCAGGCGCTCCAGCTTGGACGGCGAGACCGATGCGCCGACCAGGACCGTGAGCGGCATGGCGTGGCGCGCAGCCGCGGTGGCCACCGCGATGCCGTGGTTGCCACTGCTGGCGGTGACCAGCTCGGCATCGGGCTGCTGTGCGGCGACGAGCGCCACCTTGTTATGGGCGCCGCGGATCTTGAAGGCACCCGTTGGCTGGAGCATCTCCAACTTCAGCCGGACCTCGGCGACGCCGCCCTCAGCGGCAAGGAGTGGCGAACCCTCGAGCGGCGTCGGCTGGGCGATCCCGGCAAGGCCGAGGCGCGCCGCGGTGCCCACCGTACCGGCGGGTCAGAGAAGCAGCAGCAGATGGGATGAGGTCAACACGCTGCTGCCGCCGCTGATGGCGATCGAGAGGGTGTTCGACTTCAGGCTCGGGTTGCCGGCAAGGTCCTGCACCCTGCCCGCCGGCAGGTAGATGGTCAGCTTCCCCGTGGCCGGAGAGGTGCGGGTGATGGTCACGGCGTAGTGAGCCCCGGAGCCGGCCACGGCGCTGATCGCCCAGGGCGTGGCCGTGTTGGAGGAGCCGCCCAGCACCAGGTCCTGGGGCGAGAGGCCGCGGATTGGCTCGTTGAAGGTGAGCGTCACGTCCACCCAGGCGGGACTTGCCGCCAGGTTGATGGTCGGGAAGAGCGCGACCGATGGCGAGGTATGATCCACCGCAAAGGTGGCGGTCGCCTGTGCCGCCGTGCCGGGCCCCGGCAGCCCGGCCAGATCGGTGACCTTGTTCCTCCCGAGCTTGAGTACGACCGAGCCAATGGTCGGCTGAACCCCCTGGAGGTCGACGGCGTAGACGGCACCGGCTCCAGTGACGCCCACCACGCTCCAGCCGGACGACGTTCCCGACACGGTGAAGTCTGACCTGGTCAGCCCGCTCACCGGCTCGCTGAAGATCAGGCCGAAGCTGATGGTGTGGCTGCCGGTGGGCGTGGGGGACATCGGCAGCAACGAAGAGACGTGCGGCGCGGTGTGGTCAACCAGTGGGCCGCTGACGGCGGCGATCTTCGCCGCGACCGCGTCGCGCAGGGCCGGCAGGGTGGCGTAGAAGGCCGCCCCCGGACAGGAGGTCGCCTGGCCGTCGCGGTGGCCGGAGATGTTCCACAGGCTCTTCTGCAGCCCCGTCACCGGATTGGTGTACAGGCCGTAGCCCTGCGGATCGATCCCGTGGCGTTCAGATTCCCACGCCAGCAGGCGCTGGAGCGCCGCGCGCGCCGCGGCAGTGGGCTGCTGCGTCTCGAAGGTGCCGAGCAATGCGATCCCCATCGACCCGTCGTTGAAGTCCTTGACGTGGCCGGCCCGCACCACGTTGCCAGCCAGGTCCTCCTCGGTCGGAACTTCGCCGGGGGCGTAGTCGCGCGCGTGGCGGCCCTCGTAGATGTGGCCGGCTTCGTCGATGAGGAAGTTGTAGCCGATGTCCGTCCAGCCCCGAGTGATCGCGTGGTAGTAGTAGATGGCCCGCACCGTCGCCGCCGGATTCGGGTCGCCGTTGCGGCCGGCGGTGTGGTGGATGAAGAACTTCTGAAGCGGGTTGAAGCTCGGTGGCCAGTGCTCGTGCCCCGCGGCGTCGAAACGGTACGACTCGTCGGCTCCCCACTGGGCCCGGGTGATGACGGGCGATTGCGTCATGGCCGCCTCGATCGAGGCGCCGTCTCCATTGGCGGCGGGTCCGGTGCTCTGGATCGCCTCAACGGTGAGCTGTTCAATCGGCTGGTCGGAGGTGACCCGCACCAGCCTGGCTCCGGCGGCCCACATCACGCTGCCAAAGGTGTCTCCGTCGGACGGCTGCTGCCCGTCCTCGTCGAGTTCGACTGGCATCTCCGGCCCGAACTGACCCGCTGCGCTGCCAAAGGCAATCGTCAGGGTGGCGGTGGGGGCGCCGTGCCAGTGGATGGCCACGTGCGTGGCGGCCATCGGCAGTGCGACCACACGTTCGTGCTCGACCGAGGTCTCGACGTCGCGGGCGACGACGCGGATCGACCCTCCGCCGGCGCTGGGCGGCAGCTCTGTCGGGAGGGCCGTTGTGAGCTCCGGCGAGAGAAGCTGGCTGGCGATCAGGAGGCCGGCAGGCAGGAGATAGGCGAGTCTCGGGTGGCGCATCGGCCTGTGCAGCCTACAGCCACCGCCCGGTTGCGGCAGGGGCCCCGACGGTCAGGCGGCTTCGGGCTGCGGCTCCGGATCATCCGAGCCGTGCACGACGGAGTGAAGTCGGCGGCTGATTCGCATCAGGGAGCCGAGCCGATCGGTGAGTCGCGCGCGCTCGGCGGGGGTCGCCCAGTGACGCAGCGTGTAGTCGATCTCGTGCTTGTGACGGGTGGCCGTGGTGCTCAGCTCCTCGATCCGCAGCCACAGCTCCTCATCCAGATGCGCAGCCAGGGCCGCGCCGCGCAGCTCGATGATCTCGAGGTAGTAGGAGGTCGCCAGCCGATCGAGGTCGCGCTGGGCGCCGTGCTCCCATGGCTCCGGCGGTCCACCGAACCCGTACCGACGCCATTCGCGCGTTCCGACTGTCTGCGTCATCGGTCCCCTTCTGTCCTTTGGTGCCAGGTCATCAGCCCTGTGAAGGTAGCCCTCCGCGGCCCGCGGAGGCAGCGGTCCGTACGGGCTACCGCCGCCCGGACCTATGGCGATGGGTTCGTCTACCATGGCCACCCGATGCCGATGATCGACCCCAAGCCGCTCCAGACCTGGGAGCTGTGGTATCCGGGTGGCGGCGCGACCGGGCTGCCTTTCGCCCGCGGACGCCTGGACCCGACCGATCTCCTCTGGGTGCACAGCGCCCCCAAGAAGCTTGAGGTCACGGTGCGAACCTTCGACGAGAGGCTCGTCGCGCGCGGATCGACCACGCGGGAGGGTCCCTACCTGCCGATGACCCGCCTCTCGATCGCCGACGGTGGCATCGTGCGCGAGGACCGCTGGCCGACCGCCGATGACCTTGGCTCGCTGGTGATCCTGCCCGGTGGCGAGGTGGGCACCCTGATCGCCTGGTGGAACGCTCCCGACGGGACCGAGTGGCGCTGGCAGGTGGAGCTCTACAACCACCGCTGACGGGCCCGGCCGCCTTGGTTTGATAAGATCGGCCGGCGCTGGGGTGTGGCCAAGTGGTAAGGCGCCTGACTCTGGATCAGGAGATCGAAGGTTCGAATCCTTCCGCCCCAGCCAACCCTTAGAAGCGAGCCTCGCCGACCTCGATGAGGTGCCCGTCCGGGTCGCGGATGTAGGCGCGGATCTCGCGACCGTGGTCCTTCGGCTCGGTCAGGAAGTGCGCCCCCTTGGCCGACCACTCCCGGTAGGCCTTGGCGATGTCGGCCACCCGGATGTTCAGGAAGGCGCTGACCCGATCCGGGTCGGTGGGCGTCTCCAGCGTGACGCTCGGCTTGTCATCGGTCGGGCCGCCGCCCTCATTGAGGATCAGCCACGAGTTGGCGACCTTCAGGATCACCGGGTCGCGCTCGAAGAGCACCTTGCCGTCAAAGATTGACCGATAGAACTCGCGCGATCGATCCTGGTCGGAGACGACCAGGAAATGTGCGACAACGAATCCTTCGCTCGGAGCGGGGAAGTCCTCGGTGTTGAAGCTCATCGGCCCCTCCAGTTCTTCTTGGCAGGCTGCGCAGCCGGCTTGTCCGCCACCTGGTTGAGCAGCTCGCTGATCTGGCGCCGATAGCGGATCCCAGACGAGTGGCGGCTGAGCCAACGCAGGTAGTCCGGATCGGAGCGAGCCAGGTCAGCCAGCCGCCAGCCGGCGTAACGGCCGAAGTCGACAACCGGGCTCTCCACCGTCGGACCGCCCATTCGTCGCCCGGCAGGTGCGGTCGCGGCCGCCGGCTGCATGATGGGCGAAGGCGGTGGCGCGGGTGCTTGGCGGCTGCGGTCGTAGACCCGGCGCGCCTCGGGGTCGCGGACCAGTGCATACGCCGCATTCAGCTCCGCCATGCGCTGGGCAGCGGTGGGCGAGGGGTCATGATCGGGGTGGAACATGGCCGCCAGGACTCGGTATGCGGCCTTGATCACCAGCGGGTCGGCCCGAGGATGAACGTGGAGCACTTCGTAGGCGTCGCGGGTCGCCATCGCTTCCGACTATAGAACACCAATCAGAACCGTCATGCGCACATCGACTGCGGAGGCCCGGTACTTTCCAGTCATCGACAGGAGAGCCCTGATCACTAGGCTCGAACGTGCGCAGGCGCCCGATGACGGGCGATGTGGCGCGAATCTGGAGCTCATGCCGGTGCCTACCTTCGAGAACGGCTGGATCTGTCGCGAGTGCTGGTGTGCGAACCGCGAGTCGGACGCGCGCTGTTACCGCTGTCATGCGCCGCAGCCCGACGCGCCCGCTGTCGCGTTCGACACGGTGGCGAAAGCCGTCGAGCAACCCGTCGAGGAGTCGGAGGCCGAGGCGGCCCTCGCTCCCCAGGCCGCGGCTGCGACTTCGTTCTGCCTCACCTGCGGGCAGCCGATGGATGCGGACGCGCGGATCTGCAGCAAGTGCGGCACACCCGCCCACGAGCTCGGTGCCGTCGTCAACGTCGAAGCCGCCCCGGCGCCTGCACCGCCCGCCGTGCGGGCCCCCCGGGAGCCGGCGCTGCCGAAGCTGCGAGCGGCCTACGTGGCCTTCATCGGCGCCCACGAGGTCCGCTGGGAGGAGGCGATGTCGGTCCTGGCCGTCGTCTCGACGCTCGTCGGCCTGGCCGCCAGTCGGCTTGGCGGATCGGTGGAGCGCGTCGGCGTCGATGCAGGCTGGTTCCTGACCGCGGTCTTCGTCGCCGAATACGGATCGCGCCTGGCGGCCGCCGAGGATCGACGAACCCACTTCTTCACGCACCTCGTCGATCTGGTCGCCCTTGTTCCGCTACTCCGCCTTGCGCGCGTTCTGCGCCTCCTCTGGCTCCTGGTGCTCGGCCCGGCCGTGGCTCGCACCACCGCCGCTGTCGGGCAGGTTGCCGGCCGAGTTCGACGCGTTCGAGGCCGCATTGGGGCGGCGGCCGGCGGAACCCGGCAGGCCGCAGCCGCGCCGGCGGTTGCTGTGGCACCGTTCGCGACGGCATCCGTCCCGACGGCTCCCAAGCCGGCCCCGCAGCTTCGAAGCCACCGCAGCCTCACCTGGCTCGTCCCCGTCTGGGCGGCCGCCGCGGTCAGCTCCGCTCTCTTCCTCGTGGCCGCGCAGCACGGTCAGCTCTTCGCGAGCCTCTTCGTGCTGATCAGCCTGGGGCTCTTCAGCGCGATCACGTCGGCGATCACCACCATCTCGCTCGATCGCCGCAGCCACGCCCGGCGCGAGCTTCCGGAGCACCAGACAGAGCAGCTGCGTGAGATTGACCAGCTGCGGGACGCGGGCCTGGTAACGCCCGCCGAGCACAACGCTCGCCGGTCCGAGCT
>VBJX01000108.1 GCA_005879775.1 Chloroflexota bacterium | reverse complement strand
GGCCGGTCTGGCGCTCGAGCAGAGCGGAGAGCGGATCGCAAGCGGGCTGGGGATCTCCGGGGTGCTCTTCGGCGCCACCGTCCTGGCGGCCAGCACCGCCCTGCCCGAGGTCTCGACCGGCATCGCCTCGGTGCGGATGGGTGACTACCAGCTGGCAGTCAGCGACATCTTCGGCGGCAATGCCTTCCTGCTGACCCTCTTCCTGCTGGCCGGGCTGATTGCCGGTCGGGCGGTCCTGCCCGAGACGACCCCGGTCGACCTTTACCTGTCCGGGCTGGGGATCCTGCTGACCGTCGTCTACGCCTGGGGCCTGGTGGTTCGGCCGGTGCGCCGCATTGGCCCGATCGGGATCGACTCGGCGATTGCCCTGGCGCTGTATGTGATCGGGATGATCGGCTTCGCAACCTTCGCCGGCGGGATCTGATGATCCCAGCGGAGCGGATCCGCAACTTCAGCATCGTGGCGCATATCGACCACGGCAAGAGCACGCTGGCGGATCGGCTCCTTGAGGCGACTCACACCATCGACCCGCGGCAGATGACGAGCCAGGTGCTCGACTCGATGGACCTCGAGCGGGAGAAGGGGATCACCATCAAGGCCCGCGCGGTGCGACTCCTGTACGACGCCAGGGATGGGCAGAGCTATGCCCTCAACCTGATCGACACCCCCGGCCACGTGGACTTCACCTACGAGGTGAGCCGCTCTCTGCAGGCCTGCGAGGGGGCGATCCTGGTGATCGACGCCAGCCAGGGAATCGAGGCGCAGACCCTGGCCAACGTGCACCTCGCCCTGGAGCAGCAGCTGACCATCATCCCGGTCATCAACAAGATCGACCTGTCGAGCGCCGATCCGGAGATGGTCCTCGGCGAGCTGGAGGAGACGCTGGCCATCCCGCGCGACGAGGTGCTGCTGGCCTCGGCCAAGGACGGGATCGGGATCGGCGAGATCCTGGAGGCGATCGTCACCCGGGTTCCCCCGCCTCGGGGCGAAGCCAGTGCTCCCCTCCAGGCGCTCGTCTTCGACAGCCACTACGACCCGTACAAGGGGGTGGTGGCCTACGTCCGCGTCGCCAACGGCACGCTCCACGACCACGAGCGGATCAGGTTCATGGCCACCGATGCCGAGAGCGAGATCCTGGAGCTCGGCTACTTCCGGCCCCAGCCGGTGCCGACCCGGACGCTCAGCGTGGGCGAGGTCGGCTACGTGGCCTCAGGCCTCAAGAGCATCGCCGAGGCCCGGGTGGGCGACACCCTGACCGATGCGGACCGGCCCGCCTCCACGCCGCTTCCCGGCTACAAGCAGGCCCTGCCGCTGGTCTTCGCCGGCATCTACCCGATGCGCGGCGACGAGTACCCGCTCCTGCGCGACGCGCTCGACAAGCTGCATCTCAACGACGCCAGCTTCGTCTACGAGCCCGAGTCGAGCGTGGCGCTCGGCTTCGGCTACCGCTGCGGATTCCTGGGGCTGCTCCACATGGAGATCGTCCAGGAGCGCCTGGAGCGCGAGTTCGACCTCGACCTGATCGCCTCGGCGCCGAGCGTCGAATATCGGGTCAGGCGCTTCAACAAGGCCGATGAGCTGGTCGTCGACAACCCGGCCCAGATGCCGGGAGCCGGCGAGATCGAGGCGATCAGCGAGCCGTGGGTGGCGGCCACGGTCATCACCCCGGCCGACTACATCGGCCCGATCATGGAGCTGGCGACGACCCGCCGAGGCGAGTTCGTGAACATGGAGTACCTCGACCCCACGCGTGTCAACCTGCACTTCGAGATGCCGCTCGCCGAGCTGATCATCGACTTCTACGACCAGCTGAAGAGCCGCTCATCGGGCTACGCCAGCCTGGACTACGCGTACGCGGGCTATCGGCCTGGCGACCTCGTCAAGCTCGACGTGATGGTCAGCGGCGAGCCGGTCGATGCCCTCTCGCTCATAGTCCATCGGTCGAACGCCTATCGGACCGGCAAGGCGCTGGTGGAAAAGCTCAAGGAGCTCATTCCGCGCCAGCTGTTCGAAGTGCCCGTCCAGGCCGCCATCGGCTCGAATATCATCAGCCGCGAGACGATCCGCGCCATGCGCAAGAACGTGCTCGCCAAGTGCTACGGCGGCGACATCACCCGCAAGCGCAAGCTGCTCGAAAAGCAGAAAGAGGGGAAGCAGCGGATGAAGCGGATCGGCTCCGTGGAGATCCCGCAGGAGGCTTTCCTTGCCGTGCTGCGCATGAACGAGAGCTCGTAGGTGGACTTCCAGGAGTCGCTGCGCCTCTCGATCGCCCTGGGCCTGACCATCTTCCTAGTGCTGCTCCGCTTCGACTCGGAGCGGATCATGCGCTCGGACTACTTCCGCTACCGAACCCCGTGGCTCGGGCCGCTGAGCTACTACGGGCTGGTGGTCCTCTTCGCGATCGGGATCGTGGTGATCCTGCCGCGCGGTCGCGCCCAGCTTTTCCTGGCGGCGGCCGATCCGAAGACCCTGGTCCCGATCATGCTGCTGTTCGCCGTGGTGGCTCTGGCCAACGCCGCGGCGCTCGCCTTCCTGCGCTATCGCGCCATCCTGCCGCTGCCGGCGCCGCTCCTCTCGTCCCGGCTGGTGGGAGCCGCCGCCAACGCCTTCGCCGAAGAGCTCCAGTTCCGGTCGATCGTGCTGGGCATGATGCTCTTCGGCGGGCTGCCCACCGGGGTGGCCCTCATCCTGCAGGCGCTCCTCTACGGCCTGGCGCACCGGCGCCTGTGGGACGAGCGCGACTGGTATTTCCTGGCCGGATCGGTGCTGCTCGGCTATGGGGCCGGGCTGGCGACCGTGACGACCGGCTCGGTGATCCCGGCCATGGTCGGCCACTTTGCCGTGACGGCCTCGCTCTACGCGTTCGCCGGAGGACGCCTGCGCAGGGCCCCGATCTGACCTGATGGCGCGCCGGGCACCGCGCCCCGTGTCGATTTCATGTTCCGCTGTTCGTCGTGTGGATAGTGGCGGGATGCAGATGAGGCACCCGCATCCAGAGAAGGAGATCCCACCGATGGCAGCCAAGGTCATTCACGTCGAGGTCACGGGCAAGGACGGCCCGGCCCTCCAGAAGTTCTACTCCGAAGTCTTCGAGTGGGATCTCGACACCAACCTCCCCGATGGCTACGGCATGGCCCGGGACGAATCCGGATTCACGAGCGGCATCGGCCCCACCCGCGACGGGTCGGCCGGGATGGTGACCTTCTACGTCCATTCCGATGACCCGGCGGCGACCCTGCGCCGCGCCGAGGAGCTCGGCGGAAAGGTGCTCATGCCCCTGACCGAGGTCGCCCCAGAGACGACCATCGCTCTCTTCGCCGATCCCGAGGGGCACGTCGTCGGGATCATGTAGTCTTCGCCGGCACTCGAAGCCGCTGATCGCCCCGGGCCCGCAGCATGTAGGCTCGGGGCGATGTCGTTGCCGTCCCACCATCTCTACCTCGGCGGGCGGGCCGCTGACATTCCGCGGTATGTGGACGCCCTGCTGGCCGAGCTGGCCCTGGGACCGCACCCCGGCGAGCTGGCGACCATCTACTTCGGTGGCGGCACGCCTTCCCTGCTGGAGCCCGATGCGGTCGCTCGCCTGATCGAGGCGGCACGGTCCGCCTGGCAGGGTCAACCGGGCGAGATCACGCTCGAGGCCAATCCAAGCGCGCGCGAGGCGCCCGACTGGGCGGCGCTCTGCGGGGCCGGTATCACCCGCGTTTCCCTGGGCCTGCAGTCGTTGCGCGACCCCGATCTGCGCGCCCTCGCCCGCGGACACTCCGCCGCCGAAGGCCGGGCGGCCTTTGCGGCCGCCCGGGCGGCGGGCTGCG
>VBJX01000022.1 GCA_005879775.1 Chloroflexota bacterium | reverse complement strand
GTACTCGCAGATCGTCGAGACGTTCCAGTTCAACTGAAACGTTGACGGCAGGAGGCGCCGGGCCTCAACCTGCTCGAAGGAATGATGGCGACCCTCCGCCGGGTCGTTTATGTTGAGCACCTCCAACACTGGAGGTCCGATGACCCGCACGCGACTGAGCCTCTACTACCTGGCCGGCTACCTGACCTTCGCAGGGCTGGCGCTGCTGCTGCTCCCCACCTTCGCGCTCAAGTTGCTTCTCTCCAATGGAGACTACGGAGAGGTGTTCCCACGGCTCGCCGGCATGCTGCTGTTGGGGCTGGCGATCATCATTACGCAGATCATTCGCCATCGGATCGAGGTCCTCTATCCGACCACGCTCGTGGTGCGCCTATTCTTCCTCGTCGTGCTGGCCTCGCTCTTCGCCATCAGCAGTGACCCATTCTTCCTGGTTGTCTTCGGGATCGTGGCGCTGGGCGTGATCTATACCGGCTACAGCTACTTGAGCGAGAGCAGAGCATCGTGACCGCTGAGGCGAACCTCGCCAGGCTCGAGGCTGAGGCGGAGCAGCGCTGGCTGACCGGCTGGCTGACAGGTCCGACGCGGATCCGCTACGAGGAGCTTCCGCCACAGCCGGGCGACGCGGCCCCTGATCCCGCGCTGCAGGACACGTCGGGCGATGCGCGGCGCCTCTCCGAATTCTGGGCGCACAGTCCGGCGCTGGTGATCTTCATGCGCCATTTCGGCTGCTCGTGCCTGATGGAGCGCTGGGAAGGGCTACGGAACGATCTCGCCGACTTCGCCGAGGCGGGGGCGAGGGTGGTCGGCATATGCCAGGCCGAACCGGAGCGTGCCCGTGCGGTTTCGGAGCGACGGGCGTACCAGTTCCCCCTTCTCTGCGACCCGGAGCTGAATGCCTATCGGGCCTTTGGCCTGCTCGAGGGTCAACCCTCGCAGATCCTGCACGACTTCGCCTGGGAGCCCGGGGACGAGGAGACGGCGCGCACGCTCTTCCTGGAGCCCCGCCGGGGAACCGAGCGGGCAGTGGTCGACTCGCCCTGGCAGCTGCCAGGTGAGTTCGTCATTTCCGCCGAGGGCCGGATCGAGCTCGCCCACCGCTACCAGTACTGCGAAGATTTCCCGCCCAGGACGGTGATCCTCGGCGCGCTCCACGCCGCTTCCAGCTGACCAGCATGCAGATCGCATTCGTCGCCGGCTTTGGACCGATCGTCAGGGACGTGGACGAGAGCCGCCGTTTCTGGGGAGATGGGCTGGGCATCGAGCTCGAGGAATCGGCGCCGCAGTACTTCACCAATGACAGCCTCGATGGGGTCCGCGCCTTCGCGCTGTGGCCGCTCGCACACGCTGCCGAGTCCTGCTTCGGGACCGATGCGTGGCCTGACGAGATTCCCGCGCCTGCCGCCTGGCTCGAGTTCGACGTCGACAGCCCCGGGGCGGTCGCGCCGGCCGCCGACGAGATGGTGGCCGCCGGTCATCGGCTCCTGAAGGAGGCCACCCTGGAACCCTGGGGCCAGACCGTGGCCCGGCTGCTGAGCCCCGAGGGAATCCTGGTCGGGATCGCCTACACGCCCTGGCTGCACGAGGCAGCGAAATAGGCGCGGCGTCGTACCATGCAGCGATCCGGCGGAGGAACCGATGCGCACCCTGATCAAGAACGGCACGATCGTCAATGCCGACGCCACGACCCATGCTGACGTCCTGATCGACGGCGAGCAGATCGCCCTCATCGGCAACGAGATGGCGGCCACCGCGGACCGCACGGTCGACGCGACAGGCAAGTGGGTGATCCCCGGCGCAATCGACGTCCACACCCACATGGAGCTCCCCTTCGGCGGCACCTCCGCCAAGGACACCTTCGAGACCGGCACGCGCGCCGCGGCCTTCGGGGGCACAACCACCATCATCGACTTCGCGGTTCAGTCGCGCGGCGCGGCGCTCCGTGAGGGGCTCGACGCCTGGCATGCCAAGGCCGACGGCAACGCCTGCATCGACTACGGCTTCCACATGATCATCAGCGACGTCCGCGACGACGTCCTCGAGGAGATGGACGCCCTGGTCGACGAGGGCGTGACCACCTTCAAGCTGTTCACCGCCTACCCCGGCGTCTTCTTCTCCGATGACGGGGCCATCTTCCGCGCCATGCAGCAGACCGCCAGGAACGGCGGGCTGATCATGATGCATGCCGAGAACGGCCTGGCGATCGACGTGGTCGCCGGGCAGAACTTCGCGGCCGGCCACACCGATCCCTACTACCACGGCACGTCGCGCTCGCCGGTTCTCGAGGGCGAGGCCACCAACCGGGTGATCCGTTTGGCGAAGGTGGCCGGGGCCCCGGTCTACATCGTGCACCTGTCGGCGCGCGAAGCCCTCAACGAGGTTCGCCGCGCGCGTGACGAGGGGCTGCCGGCATTCGCGGAGACCTGCCCCCAGTACCTCTTCCTGTCGCTCGACGACCTGGGCAACGGTTTCGAGGGGGCCAAGTTCGTCTGCTCTCCGCCGCTGCGACCTGCCGACCACCAGGAGGACCTGTGGGTCGGGCTGGTGAAGAATGACCTGCAGGTCGTCTCCACCGATCATTGCCCGTTCGACTTCCACGGCCAGAAGGACCTGGGCGTGGGCGACTTCCGCAAGGTGCCCAACGGGTTGCCCGGGGTAGAGAACCGGGTCGACCTGCTCCATTCGGGGGGTGTCGCCACCGGACGCCTGACCCCCAGCCGCTGGGTCGACCTCATCTCCAGCGCGCCCGCCCGCCTCTTCGGCCTGCCGCAGAAGGGAGCCGTGGCCGTGGGACTCGACGCCGATCTGGTCGTCTACGACCCGGCCCGCAGGCATACCATCAGCGCGGCCACGCACCACATGAACGTCGACTACAGTTGCTATGAAGGGCGCGAGGTGACCGGCGGGGCCGATGTCGTCCTCTCTCGTGGCAAGATCGTGGTCGATGGGGACGAGTGGCTCGGCGCCCGCGGCGATGGGCGCTTCCTCAAGCGAGTGCGGAGCAAGTATCTCGAGCCGAGCGCCGATCTCAGCCAGCAGACCTGATGGGAGGGTCCTTCACGTGAGCCGATTCAGCGCAACTGCCGGCGCGATGCTGGTTGCCATCGTCGTGGCGGCCTGCTCGGGGTCGTCCCCGAGCGCTCAGCAATCGACCGGTTCGGAGCAGAGTGCCGCTGCCAGCGCGGCGGCCTCGTCCGCCGCCAGCCAGCTATCCCTGCCCTCGTACGCAGCCGGAGCAGGCTCCCTCGAGGGGATCGTGCCCGACACGGTCGGCGGGATCACGCTCCAGTACCAGTTCGCCAGCGGCCAGGCTGTCCTGGGTACCCAGGGCGTCACCCCCGAGGTGCAGGACTTCCTGGACAAGGCGCACGCCGATATCAACGACGTCACGACGGCGATCGGGGTCGGTGTCGATCAGTCGAGCGGAACCGCCGTCTCGATCTTTGCGCTGCGGGTTGCGGGCGCCGACGAGGGTGCCCTGCGGGATCAGTTCAAGCAGGTCATGGAGCAGAACGGCTCGAACACCCTCACCCAGCAGACCGTGGGCGGCAAGTCAGTGCTGGCCATCGGCGACTCAAGCGGAGATGTGACCACCTGGATGTACGTCCATTCCGACATCGTCTTCGTGGTCGGTGCATCGTCGGCCGATCTCGCCGCGGAGGCGCTCGCCGCTCTCCCCTAGCGAGCCGGCTGGGCGACCTCGGAGCTCTGCAGCGCCGCTGGTCGGCGCGTCGCCCCGTTGCGCCCCGCGGCCACGGCCACGAGGAAGATGGCGGTTTCGACGAGCACGATCGTCGCGCCGCTGGCGGAGTTCGTCCAGTAGCTGATGTACAGCCCGGCGACCGGGGCAACGACTCCGATCAGGGCCGAGATCGCCAGCAGGCGCCCGAAGCTGCGGGTCAGCAGCTGGGCGGTCGCGGCTGGAGTGACGAGCATGGCGACCACCAGGATGATCCCCACCGCCTGCAGGCTGACGACGATGGCCACCGCGATGATCGCCAGGAAGAGATAGTCGAGCCGCTCCACGGGGAGCCCAGAGGCGGCCGCCCCCAGCGGGTCGAAGGTCGAGTAGAGGAGCTCCTTCCAGAGAACCGCGATCACCGACAGGACCGCCACGGCCAGCAGCAGCAGGGCGACCAGGTCGCCAGGCCCGATGCCAAGCACCTCGCCGAAGAGGAAGCCGAACAGGTCGCCGACGTAGTTGGGGATCAGGCTGAACAGGAAGATCCCCAGGGCGAACATGCCGGCGAAGAGGACCCCGATCACCGTGTCCCCGCGCAGGCCGCCACGGCGCGCCACCCAGCCGATCGCCAGGGCGGTGGCCACCGAGGCCACCGCGGCGCCAACGTAGAACGGGCCACGCAGCAGGTAGGCGACCACCACCCCGGGGAAGGCCGCGTGGCTGAGGGCATCGCCCATGAAGGCGTAGCCCCGCAGGATCATGTAGCAGCCGACGACCGCGCACACCAGCCCGACCATCACCGAAGCGGCCAGAGCGCGCTGGAAGAAGGCGTAGGCCAGCGGGTCGGTGATGGGACCCAGCATCAGCGCCGCTTGGCTCCCTCCTCGTGGTAATGGTGCTCGCCACCGCTCTCGGTGTCGTGGTGGTGGGCGTCGTCCAGGATCACTGCCCGATCCTGCAGGACGAGCATGTGACCGCCATAGGTGCGGCTCAGGACATCGGGGTCGAGCACCAGCTCGGATCGGCCGACGGCGATTACCCGATGGTTCAGGCCCACCACGGTGCTGAAGTGCTCGGCGGCCGCCGCCAGGTCATGCGTGGTGGCGATCACGGTCCGGCCGCGGTTCGTCTCGTTGGTGAGCAGCTCCATCAGGTCTTCCTGGGTCGTCAGGTCGACGCCGGTGACCGGTTCGTCAAGCAGGTAGAGCTCCGGATCGGCGGCGATCGCCCTGGCCAGGAAGGCCCGGCGCCGCTGCCCGCCGGAGAGGGCTCCGATCTGCGCGTTGCGCTGCGACGCCATCCCCACCTGCTCGAGAGCGGCCCCGACCGCCTCTCGGTCGGCCGCCACGGGCCGTCGTAGCACCCCCAGCGCCGGGTAGCGGCCCATCATTGCGACGTCCCAGACGCTCACCGGAAACGACCAGTCGACAAGCTCCGCCTGCGGGACGTAGGCCACCCGCCTGGCCTCTTCGCCGGCCGGCGCGCCGAGCACGGAGACCTCGCCCCGCCACGGCTGGATCAGGTTGGCAATCAGCTTCAGCAGGGTCGTCTTGCCCCCGCCGTTCGGCCCGAAGATCGCCACCAGCGCGCCGCGCTTCAGATCGAGGGTGACATCCTCCAACGCCGGGCGCCCGTCGTAGCCGGCCCAGACGCCCCGGACGCCGACCGCCTCGCCTGCGTTCATATCGCCGTTGCTCATCGCAGCGCCTTGACCAGCTGGTCGGTATCCCATCTGATGACCGCCTCGTAGCTCGTTACCGGGTCATCGCCGAGCGCATCGTCGTACAGGTCGGCCACCACTGTCACCCCTGTGGCTGACGCCAGCTGGTCGACGAGCCGTGGCGGGAACTGCGCCTCGCTGAAAATGGCCTTGACGTGCGCCGCCTTGATCGCGTCGATCAGCCGCGCCGTATCGCCAGCGCTCGGGTCCTGCCCTGGGGCCTCGACGGCGACTCCGACGATGGTGAGGCCGTACTCCCTGGCGTAGTAGGGGAATGCGTCGTGGAACGTGACCAGACGTCTGTTCTGCCGCGGAATGGTCGCCACCCGGGCGCGAACCTCCGCGTCGAGGGCCGCCAGTCGGTTGCGATAGGCGGTCGCCTGCTGACGGTATCCCTCCGCGTGCGGCGGATCGACCCGCTCCAGGGCGGCCTCGATGCGATCGACGTAGAGCTCGGCATAGGCGACGTCCATGAACAGGTGCGGGTTCTGCGTGCCGGGCTCCTCGCCGGGGAGCAAGGTGACCCCCCGCAGATCCACGGCGAGCTTGACGAGAGGGGTGCCGGCTGCCGATGCGTTGCCGATCGTTCGGGTCAGCCAGTCGTCCAGCCCGAGCCCGTTCATGACCAGGAGCTGGGCATCGGCCACCGCCTGGACATCGGATGGCTTGGCGGCATAGGTATGCACGTCACCGTTCCTGGGGACGAGGCTCGTCACGTGGACCAGGTCGCCACCCACGTTCGCGATCATGTCGGCGAAGACGGTGGTGGTGGTCACCACCCGGATCGGTCCACCGGGCTCCGTCGAGGTGCCCTGGCAGCCGGTCGCGACCAGCGCCGCGATGAGGGAAAGGCCAGCCCATCGGCTGGCGGGGGGTCTCATCGGCCAGTCTCAGTTGACCTTGGAATCTGCTCGTTGGCAGGTCGCACAGAGGCCGAACAGCTCGAGCCGATGCGAGTCGATCTGATATCCGGTGCGCCGCCCGATCTCCCGGAGAGCCGCGTCCAGGTCGCCCTCCTCCACGCCCACCGCCCGGCCGCAACCGGAGCAGACCAGGTGATGGTGGTGGGCTGGCTCGCAGCTGACGTAGGCGTGCTCGCCGCTCGGCAGGTCCACGCGCTCGACGAGATCCAGGCTGGCGAGCAGCTCCAGGGAGCGGAAGACGGTTGCCCGGCCCAGCCCGGCGCGCTGGCGTCGCGAGGCGCGGAGCAGGTCCTCGGCGGTGAAATGCCCCTGCCGCTCGGCGATCAGCCTGGCCATCCCCCGGCGCGGCGCGGTGATACGGTACCCGTGCCTCTGCAGCGTCGAGACGATCGTGTCACCGGCAACCATGGCTGGGAGGCTACCATTTATCGAGACTGAGTCGCAACAAGCCTTGCGCCGAGGGCCGATTCAGGTCATTTGCGGCGCTGCGAGTCCCAGGCGTCTCCCCACACCCACCCGACCACGGCAGCTGCCACCGCGATGAGGATGATCAGGATCCAGGGAGGCTGGCTCTCACCACCGGTGCTCGGCGCGGAGGACGGGGCTGCGGTGGCGCCCGCAGAGGCGCTCGCGGCCGGCGCGGCGTCCACCACCCCGAAGTCACCGAACGAGGTCATGTTGGTCGAGAAGAGGTCCGGCAGGCCACCGATGTCGCTCGGCAACGTCTCCCAGGCGCCGCCGACGAACTGGGCGATCGTGCCGCTCCCCGGAGGCCGATCCGCTCGCAGCACCAGGGTCACCAGGCTCCCCGGGCGGATGGTGACGGCCGCTCCGGTCTGGTCGGTGACCGATATCCGATACGCGTTGCCCGCCAGGCGTCCCGACGTCGGCAGCGCCGTCGACGCGGCCGGAGTGACGCTCAGCGTGACCGAGGTTGCGCCAGCGGGCAGCATCAGGGCCCCGGGCTCGGCGATCACCTGGGCCTGCGGCGGGACCTCGGTCGTCGCGGTGTACAGCTGCCCCACCGATCCCGACTCGACCTGGGCGCTGGCCGTCGCGGAGCTGGGATTGCCCGCGGCGCCGGGCGGAGGCTGCAGGTAGCGGTACGGATCCTCGATCACCACGCCGTCGTAGAGCGCCGCCGGCGCGCGATGGCCCGACAGCTGGACGGCCAGCATCAACAGCAGGCCGATCCCCAGGGTCAACCAGGCGGCTCGATGAGGCGTGCTCACGTTAACCATCCCGCCAGGTCGGCCAGGAAGTGGGCAGCCGCTGGGGCTCCGATCCCACCACCGGCCAGCCGCAGGCCTGCCAGCCAGACACCCGCCGCCAGGTCGATCGGCACCACCTCCCAGCCGTACAGCGGGACGTGCATCAGGGCGAATGCCGCGCTGCTCACCACGACTGCCGCGGGAAGGCCGGCGGCCTCACGCACCGTGTCCAGCAGCGCTCCGCGCAGGAGCGCCTCCTCGGCGACCACCACCAACCCGGTGACCAGCACCCAGGCCGCAAACGGCTGCGGCCGCATGCCGACGGGAAGCGCAACACCGGGGTGTGTGATCCCGGGCAGGAGTACGAGCACCAGCCCGCCAGCCACGCCGAGCAGCACCGGGCGCACTGTCGGGCGCCGCACCTGCCATCCGGCTGCCGTCGCAGCGAGGAGCAGCACGACCCCGAAAGCCGCTCCCGCGGCAAAGGCAGCGAACGTCGTCTGTCCGTTGAGGGCGGCCCGGGCGAGCGCGGCGCTGCAGAGTGCCAGCAGCAGCCAGGCGGCACGCAGCCAGGCGGCACGCAGCCAGGCGGGCAGCTCGACCGCCCGACGCAACGTCGTCATCTGGCGAGGGGAACGAATCCGATGGCGCCCGTGGCGTAGGCGGCGGGCCAGACAAAGGTGTAGGAGCGGACCGCCTGCCACTGCCAGATGACGGCTGCCGCACGCTCGTTCTGGCCCAGTGTCCGCGGCGCGCTCGAGAATCGAAGCCCCGCGCCGTTTGGCAGCGACCCGGCCGGCAGGTCGACGAGGCGAGCCGCAGCGGCGATCTGGGCCGCGGTTGCGTCGCGGCCGCCAACCTCCGGCAGGACCTGGTGGAAGAGCGCCCAGGCCGCCGTGAATCCGGAGAGTCCCTCCTCGGTCGGCCCCGGCGCAGTCTCGGCAGCAGGACCCTGGATCTCGTACTCGCCGTCATCGGGCGCATAGCCCTCAGATCCGGACTGAGCTGACGGAGCCGACGGAGCTGACGCAGCCGCACTGCCCGCCTCAGCCCAGGCGGCGGCGAATCGGTCGTACACCTGGCGCGCAGCCGGAGCCAGGGCTGCTGCCTGGAAGCCGCCGGTCGGCCGATCGGAGGCAAACACGCCGACCGCATCCGGGCCCAGGTCCCCGGCGAAATCTGGGCTGCACTCGGCCATCGTCGAGCCGATCAACGCTCCGACGTGCAGCCCCGCCTGCACCATGGCTCGGCGGAAGGCGATCCCGTCGGGGATGTGCGAGGCGAGCACGATCACGTCCGGCCGCGCATCGGCCAGCCGAGCCATGAGGCTCGGCCAGCGCGGGAGTTCCAGGCTGTAGGTGAGCCGCGCCACGATCGGCGTTCCAGCTGCGCGGGCGGTGGCCTCCGCCGCATCGGCCACTGAGCGCGCGTACTCGTCGTCGACGGCCACGATCGCCAGCCGCAGCTGCGCCGGCGTCTTTCCCAGTCGCGAGGCGAGCTGCGTGGCGGCGAAGCTTGCCGAGTTGGCGCCGAGGTTCGAGCCGCTCGCTCCGACACGGAAGACGAGGGGCAGGCCGCGCCCGGTGAGGCGATCGGCGACCGCGCCGGCTTCCCAGTAGACGAGGCCGGCATCGGCCGCTGCTGAGCTGGCTGCGATCGACAGCTCAGACGAATAGGCCCCGATCACGACCTGCACCCCGGCCGCCCGCAGCGAGGCCATCACCGCCGGCGCGTCCGCCGCGCCCTCCAGGTCGCGCACCTCGAGCGCGATCGGCCGTCCGCCGATGCCAGCCCCGGCGTTGACCATGTCGCGGGCGATCTCCACGCCGCGCTCTTCCTCTCCGGCGAGCTGCGCGGCGTTGCCGTGCAGCGGGAAGACGGCCCCGATGCGGATCGGATCCGCGGCCACCCATGCGCGGATCCCAAGCAGCCCGGCCACCAGCACCGCGGGGAGGAGCAGGGCCGTGACGACCCTGCGGCTAATGGACGACAAAGACGACCTCCGGGGAGAGGACGCGCGGACTGAAGGGGGCGTGATCGGCCGCCACGAACTCGGCCTTGAGGACGTAGGTCCCAGGGTGGACCGGCAGGTCCTGCTCCAGCTGGTAGTTCATCGAGTAGAGCACGTTGTCGACGTACAGGTGGATGTGCCCCTCGTCGGGCCTGATGTTGGTCGTCGTCTGCGCCACGATCTTGGCGTTCTGCAGGGTCAGCACGACGTGCACGCTCGATCCGGTGACCACCTCGTTGGGCGTCGGCTCAACGATCGTGACCACGGCCGGCGATGACGGTCGGGGGCCGAGCGAAGGCTTTGGCGAAGCGCTGGCGGGGGCCGTTGCCGACGGCCCGCAGGCAGCCGAAACGATGGCGAGCCACACGAGCGCGGTTATCGCAACCGGGGACGAGGCGGGCCGGCTCATGGGGTGACCTCGAGCTGGACGTTGGCGACCAGCGCGTGGCCACCCGGCGGGGTGCCGGAAAGGGAGACGGCATACGTGCCGGCCGATACGCTCGTGTCGGCCACGAAATGACCCGGCTCGAGCATGCGGATCTCCAGCGCCGTCGGCGCTTCTCCGGCCAGGCCCATCGAGACCTCGGCGTTCGGGACCGGGAGCTCGGTGCCGGCCGCATTGAAGAAGGTGACGTGCAGCTCGTTCTGGCCCGGCCTCCCCGGATCGAGGTAGACCTGGACCGATGCTCCGCCGCTCAGGTGCACGGTGTAGATGGTCGGCAGGCCGGCGGTGCGGTTGACGTCGACCACCTGCGACAGGGTGCGAGTGGTCAGCTCCAGCGGGACCTCGACCGAGCCCGATGGCGCGGCGACCAGCACGGTCAGCCGCCACTTGCCGTCGAGCGACAGGTTGCCACCTGTCGCTTCGTAGCGGCCCGAGCTCACCGCCGGGAGGTCGAGGTGGGAATCGCCAAATTCGGGCCGGGCGGGCAGCTCGAAGCGAATGGTGACGATCCGCCCGTCTAGCGGCGCGCCGGTGTCGTAGTCGGCCAGGTACCCGGAGAAGGTGTTGAACCCTGCCGTCCCGGGCGTGACCGTCAACCGCACGCGGACGCTCGTCCCGAAGTCGTTGCCCTGCGCGACCAGGAATTCCGGAACCGGCGGCGGGGGAGCGGCCACTGCCTGGCTCGGCGGCGACAGGTTCACCAGGGTGGCCGAGAGGACGAGGATCGTTCCGCCCACGAGCACCTCGACCGATCCGACGCGCCGCAGCAGCCCGAGCGTTCGCCCGGCGGCCGGCACGCTGAAGAAGTGGTTGAAGGCCCCCAGGCTGGCAAGCAGACCGAGCAGCAGCGACTTGCCGATCACCACCAGCCCGAAACCGGTGGAGAAGAGATCGCCGAGCGTGCCCACCTCGCTCCAGGCGCGCAGGAACCCGGTTCCGGACACAACCGCGAGTCCTCCTGACGCCACCCATGCGAAGCGCCGGGCCGCGCGCCCCGTTCCCTCGCCGGCCGGGCCGCGCAGCGTCAGCAGGAGCGCCACCAGGCCTCCCATCCAGAGGCCGGTCGCCGCCACGTGCAGCCACTGGATGCTCACGTCGAAGAGGACGTTGCCCCCTGCCGCCGCGTGGCTGGTGGCCACGTCGGCCAGCATGGCGAGGGCTGCGGTCACGCACACCGCCACCAGGGCCAGCCGGCTGTCGCGCGCCGCCCAGGCCGCCGCCACGGCGAACCCGGCCGTCACCAGCGAGAGGGCGCGCAGCTCCGCATGCCGGCCGCCTGAGCTGGTGATGAAGGCTCCGAATCCGACGCCCGACTCGCCGAGCTGGCTGGCGACCAGGATCAGGCTGCCGGCGACGGCCAGCAGCCAGGCCACGGCCAGGATCCTCGGGACCAGCGGCGACGGAACGCGGAAGACGGCGAGGCTGACGAAGGCTCCGCCCAGGAGACCGATGAGGCCAAGGTAGAGGAGCCAGCGGCCGATGACCGCGATCGGGGTGGGGGTCGACGTTCCGCTTGTCGCCGATCCACCTGCGGCCGAGGGAGCCGCCGATGGCGGCGTGACTCCGACTCCGAACGAGAAAGAGCCGCTGGCCAGGTGCCCGTCGACCGCCGAGACGGTGCGCCACGAGACGGTGTAGACGCCCGGCTGCAGCGGACCGAGCGTCGCTCGCAGCTCCTTGGGCTGGCTTGCCACCGCGCTCACCGGCCCGGCTCCGACGGAGCTTCCGTCGGTGGCGAGCACCTTGATGGCCGAGAGCTTCGGATCGGGCTCTTCGGTGAAGGTGAGCGTCACCGCCGACGGCGCCGTGGCCAGCGAGGCACCCGCGGCGGGGTCTGACGAGACGAGCAGCGCGTGCGCCGCCGCGGGGCCTGCCAGCGCGAGGAGCATGGCGATGCCCACCCCGGCCGACGCGCAGACCAGCCGCATGCGGCGCACGCGGGGCGGCCTAGCCGGCTGCCGGAGGGCGTTTTCGCATCGCAACCACCAGGGCGACGATCCCCACCAGGATCCCCATCCCGCCCGCCCCCAGGCCGATGAGTGTCGACCGCGACGCCGCAGAGCGCGCGTCATCGACCTTGGCGGCAGCATCGGTGGCAGCGGTCTGGGCCGTCTCGATCCGCGAATCAACGCGATCGAGCCGGGTCGTCACGTCGCCCATCGCAGGCAGCGCCACCGGGAACTGGATGCCGGTCGGTGCGATGACCGAGTCGAAGGTCGAATCGTTCGAGGTGACGGTCAGGTCGATCGGCGTTACTCCGATTGTGCCGGTCAGGTGGAAGGTGTAGGCGCCCGGCGCGGTGGGGATGATCGGCGCCAGGTACTCGCCCGGAAGGCCGAGCCCGGTGTCCTCGTCGAAGGTCGGAGCGAAGTCGAGCGGATCCGATGTCGAGCTGCCGGTGCTCACCACCAAGCTGAGGGTGTCGGTCGAAAGATCATCGACCGGGCCGGCGGCATCGTGCACCAGGAACTGGACGGCGTTCAGCTCGCCGACGTAGGTCGGCTCGTGCAGCCAGCCGATGGTCACGGAATATGGACCGACCAGCTGCACCGTGTGGGCAACCGCCGACCCGGCGACGCTCAGAGCGAGCATGGTCGCCAGGGCGGAGATGGCGCACAGGCGCCGGATTCGAGTACGCATTCGTGAACCTCGCGTGAATAGGGGGTCGCAACGCGCCTGGCGTGCCCGATGGCGCGGGCGGCGACCCGACAGATGCGGCAGCCGTCCGCGGCTACCGCCCGCTCACTCTATGACACGGATCGATGGTGCGTCGAACGAGAAAGCTGGCCACTGGCGGTAGAATCGTGGCCCTCATGACCGCCACCATACCCACCACCCGCGAGATTCCCGCTTCGGCACGCCGGGGGGAGCTGAAGAATTTCATCGGCGGCGAATGGGTGCGCGCCCGCACGAGCGAGTGGCTCGACGTGCCGAACCCCGCCACCGAGGAGCTCCTCGCCCGCGTCCCGATGTCCACCGCGGCCGACGTGGATGCCGCTGCCCGCGCGGCCCGTGCTGCCTTCGCCGACTGGAGCGAGCTGGCTGTCCCCGAGCGGGCCGGCTACATGTTCCGCTTCCGCGAGGCGCTCAATGACTATCGCGAGGAGCTGATCCGCCTGTGCACCACGGAGAACGGCAAGATCTATGCCGACTCGGCCGGCGAGGTGCGGCGCGGGATCGAGGTGGTCGATTTCGCCTGCGGCATGCCGACCCTGATGATGGGCACCAACCTCGACCAGATCAGCAAGGGGATCGACTCGGAGCTGGTCCGCTTCCCGGTCGGGGTCTGCGCCGGGATCACGCCGTTCAACTTCCCCTTCATGGTCCCCCTGTGGATGTATCCGCTCGCCATCGCCGCCGGCAACACCTTCATCCTCAAACCCTCGGAG
>VBJX01000107.1 GCA_005879775.1 Chloroflexota bacterium | reverse complement strand
GGTCCATGGCTAGTCACCCCTGACGAGCTGGCCGATGCGCAGAGTGGCAAGGGGTACGCGCTGTCGATGACGGCGACGGTGAACGGCAACGAGCTGTCACGCGGAAGATGGGCCGATGCACAGTTCAGCTTCGGAGAGATGATCGCCCGCGCCAGCGCTGATGCGCGACTGCGGCCCGGCGATCTGATCGGCTCGGGGACGGTGGGAACCGGCTGCCTGCTCGAGGTACGCGACGAGATCCTGAAGCGCTACCTGGAGCCCGGCGACGTTGTCTCGCTGAGCGTCGAGCGGCTGGGGACGCTCGCGACGCCGGTCATCGAACGGCCGATGGCCCGATGACCACCGTGATCACGGCCGAGGCGCTGCGTCGCCTGGACGCCGTCCAGCGCCGCCTGGCGGAGCACGCCGCGCGCCCGCTGCCTACGGGCCTGACCGATCCCGATCCGGGCGCGACCGAGCGGTGGGAGGCGGGACAGGTCTGGGCCCACCTGGCCGAGTTTCCCGGCTACTGGCTCGCTGAGTTCCGCCGGGTCGTCGAGGCTCATGCGGCCGGGGCGGCGCCTCCCCCGTTCGGCAGGACGAAGACCGATCCGGGCCGGATCGCCGCCATCGAGCGCGATCGCCGGACCGATCCAGCCGAGCTCCTGCGTCAGGTGACTGCGCAGATCGCTGAATTGTCCGCGACCCTCGCCGCGCTCCCGGCGCCCGCCTGGGAGGCGCGAGGCATGCACCCGACCCGCGGGGAGATCGCGCTCCCCGAGATGGTCGACCGGTTCGTTCTCGATCACCTCGAGGAACATGCCGACCAGCTGGATGGGCTGGAGCTGGTGACCCTCGATGAGATCCGCGCAGCCGCCGAGCGGATCCGTGGAGTGGCGCTGCGCCCGCCGCTCATGCGCTGGGACGAGCATACGTGGCTCAAGCCGGAGAGCCTGCAGCCGGTCGGCGCCTTCAAGATGCGCGGCGCCTACAACGCAATCGCCTCGCTGAGCGACGAGGAGCGCGTTCGGGGAGTGGTCACCTACTCATCGGGCAACCATGCCCAGGCCGTGGCCCGCGCGGCTCGCCTGCTCGGGACCCACGCGACGATCGTGATGCCCGAGGACGCTCCGCCGGTCAAGGTCGAGGGAGTGCGCCGCGACGGCGGGGAGATCGTCGTCGCGGGACGGACGGGCGAGGAGCGGCACGCCACGGCGCTGGAGCTGGTGGAGCGCCGCGACCTGGTGATGATCGAGCCGTACGACGACCGGCGCATCATTGCCGGGCAGGGAACCAGCGGCCTTGAGATCGCCGAGGACCTGCCCGGCGTGACGAGCGTCCTCATCCCGGTGAGTGGCGGCGGCCTGTCAGCTGGAATCGCGACCGCCGTCAAGGCCCTCGCTCCGGACGCGCGGGTCATTGGCGTCGAGCCGGAGCTGGCCGCGGATGCCCGTGAGTCACTCGCCAGGGGCGAGATCGTTGCCTGGGACGGCTCGCTCACGACCCGCACCATGGCGGATGGGCTGCGAGTCGAGCACCTTGGCTGGCTCCCCTTCCTGCATCTTCGGCGCTTCATGGACGAGATCGTGACCGTCACCGAAGAGCAGATGGCCGACGCCATGCGCCAGCTGGCGATGCATGCGCGCCTGGTGGTGGAGGCATCGGGCGCGGCCGGGATGGCTGCCCATCTCTCCGGCGCGGCCCCGCGTGTCGCCGGCGACGATCAGCGGGTGGTGGTGATCAGTGGCGGCAATGTTGACCCGGCGCTCTTCGCCAGGATCCTATCCGGCTAGCCTGGCTCGTCACTCTGCCGCAGGCCGTTGAGCAGCGCCACGGCGTTTGCCCCGAGCGCATCGAGCGCATAGCCGCCCTCCTGCAACACGATGAGCCGCGCTCCGAGGGCGCCGATCATCTCCCCGATCCGCGCGTAGTCAGGGGTGCGCAGCGCCAGATCACCGATCGGGTCGCGCTCGAAGGTGTCGAACCCGGCCGAAACGACGATCGGTCCATCGGCGTCGAATGCGGCGACGAGGTCGAGCGCCTCGCTGAGCGCCGTCGCGTACTCGTCGAACACGGTGCGCGCGGGGAGTGGCCAGTTGCGCGTCAACCCCGCCCCGTCCCCGGAACCTGTCTCGGAGGCATTGCCCGAGAAGTAGGGATAGGCCCGCATCGGGTCGGCGTGGAGCGAGACGTAGAGGACGTCACCTCGCTCCCAGAAGATCTGCTGCGTGCCGTTGCCATGGTGGTAGTCGATGTCCACGATCGCGATGCGGCGCGCGGCGCCCTGGTCGATCAGCCACTGAGCGACGATCGCCGCGTTGTTGAAATAGCAGTAGCCGCCGAACATGGCGCCCGCGGCATGGTGGCCGGGCGGCCGGCAGAGGCCATAGGCGAGGGGCTCGCCCGCGAGCGCGCGCTCCGCCGTCGAGAGCGCGACGTCGACCGCCACCCGCGCCGCGCCGGCCGTGCCGGCAACGATCGGAGTGGCGGTGTCGAAGCAGCGGGCGCCGAGGCGCAGGTGACGGGCCGTGGGTGGGTCGCCGACCTGCATCCGCTCCGTGTACGGCCCGAGCAGGAAGGTGTCCGCGATCAGCGACCGAGCGCCATCGACGGCCCCCGCGGCGGCGGCATCGGTCCACGCGTTCTCGACCACGTCGACCATGTCCGCGTCGTGGACACGCAGGATCGCCTCCGCTCCATGCTCACTCGGCTCCTCGAATGCGAAGCCGCCCTCGGCACGGAGCGCCGCCTCGATGACGACCGCCCGCTCCGGCGATTCCCAGCAAGGGATCTCTACGCCGGAGGCCAGTTCCACGAGCCCGGCGTGGGCGAGGTGGGCATCCGAGCGGATCACCGGCGTGACGTGAGGCATCGGCATCGCGGCTGGCATCGACCGCGAACGGTACACTGCGGCCGCCATGACGCCCATCGATGAGCGCGAGGCAGTCGAGCGACTCCGCGCCTGCCCGCTCTTCGCCCCGTGCCCAGTCCCCGTCCTCGTCGAGGTCGGGCGGAGGCTCCGGCCGCGGCGCTTCCGCCGCAACGAGGTGATCTTCCACCAGGGGGATCCCGGAGATGCGCTGCACATCATCAATTCCGGCGCGGTGAAGATCGTGCTTCCCTCCCCCGAGGGAGACGAGGCGATCATCGCCACGCTGCGACCGGGCGACTTCTTCGGCGAGCTCTCCCTCCTCGATGGCGAGCCGCGCTCCGCGACCGCCACCGCGGTCGAGCCAACCGAGACGATGAGCCTCCCGCGCGACCTGTTCCGTGAGCTGCTTGACCGGCACCCCTCCCTGCGGGACGCGGTCTTCTCTGCCGTCGCGGGACAGCTGCGCCGCCTCACCACCCACGTGGAGGAGCTTCACTTCCTCGACCTGGCGGGCCGGCTGGCGGCCCGCCTCTCCCGACTGGCCGACCAGGCACAGCCCGATGGTGGCGGCTCGATCAGCCTGGATTGGCCCTATACCCAGACCGACCTGGCAGCGATGATCGGCGGGTCACGCCAGAGCGTGAACCGGCTGCTGGCCGGGCTGATCGACGACGGCCTGCTGCAGCTCGATCACGACCGCCTGGTCGTCCCGAACCTGGACGCGCTGGAGCGACGCTCCGAGCGCTAGGGCAAGCCCTCGGCTACTGCACCGTCTGGCCCGCGCCCCAGCGAGCGAGCTCGGCCTGCAGATCAAGCGGCATGATGGTGGCCGATTCGGCGTACTCGCCCCACGCCTCCCGCGGGACCTGCCACATCACCTCGAACTCGTTGCCGTCGGGGTCGCGGCCGTAGAGCGACTTGCTGACGCCGTGGTCGCTGGCACCCGACAGGGCACCCGCCGCGGAGAGCGCCTCGGAGGCCGCCACGAGGTCCTCGATGGTGCCCACTTCCCACGCCAGGTGGTAGAGGCCAACCGAGCCGCGCGGAGGTCGCGGCGCGTTGGCGCCGACCTCGAAGAGCCCAAGGTCATGGTGATTGCCGCCAGCCGGCGAGCGCATGAAGGCGGCTCGCATGCCGGGCGGTCGCTCGAGCTCCTCGAAGCCAAAGACCCGGTGATAGAAGTCGGCGGCCTTGTCGGCGTCGCGTACCCAGAGGACGGCGTGGTTGAGGCGGGTGATGTTCATGGCGGAGTCTCCTGGCACCAATCGTACCTAGAATGGCGAGACTCCACGGAGATGCCGGATGTTCTATCTCCAGCGCGGCCAGGTTCCGCACAAGCGCCACACCCAGTTCCGCAAGCCCGATGGCGGCCTCTATGCCGTGGAGCTCTTCGGGGTGGAGGGCTTCTCCGGCAAGGCGAGCCTCCTCTACCACCACACGCCACCGACCCAGACGAACCAGATCGAGAAGGTGCGCGACGTCGCGCTCCAGCCATGGACCGATGACGAGGCTGGGCCGCATCGGCATCACCTGGTCAACTCGGCCGGCGTGCCGGCCTCAGGGGACGCCGTCTCCGGCCGCGTCCCGCTCTTCTACAACGCCGATGTCACCTTCGGCGTGGTGCGACCGGCAGGTGCTATGGAGCACTTCTATCGCAACGGCGAGGCCGATGAGCTCTACTTCGTGCACACCGGCAGCGGCACCCTGGAGACGATCTTCGGGCCGATCGACTATGGCCCCGGCGACTACCTGGTGATCCCGATCGGCACCACCTATCGGGTCGTTCCCGGCGGCGACGAGCAGCGGATGCTCTGGCTGGAGTGCCCGTCACACATCGAGCCGCCGAAGCGCTATCGGAACGAGTACGGCCAGATGCTCGAGCACGCCCCCTACTGCGAGCGCGACATCCGCCCGCCGTCCGAGATGGAGGCCCACCACGAGACGGGCGACTTCGTGGTCGAGGTCAAGAAGGGTGGCCGGGTCACCGCATACCACTACGCATTCCATCCCTTCGACCTGGTCGGCTGGGACGGCTACCTGTACCCGTTCGCGTTCAACATCGGGGACTTCGAGCCGATCACGGGGCGGGTGCACCAGCCGCCGCCGGTCCATCTCACCTTCCAGCCGCGCAACTTCGTGGTCTGCAGCTTCGTCCCGCGCAAGTTCGACTATCACCCACTCTCGATCCCAGCCCCCTACAACCACAGCAACATCAACAGCGACGAGGTCATCTACTACGTCGCCGGCAACTTCATGAGCCGGCGCGGGGTGGAGATCAGCTCCTTCACGGTCCACCCGGCAGGGATTCCGCACGGGCCGCACCCGGGGACCGTCGAGGCGAGCATCGGCAAGGAGGCGACCGAGGAGCTGGCGGTCATGATCGACACCTTCCACCCGCTGCACCTCACCCGCCAGGCGGCGGAGCTCGACGACCCGCGCTACCCCTACTCCTGGCTGCCTCCCAGCGCAGCCGATGCCGAGGCCCACGCTGCCGAGCTGGCCGATCGCGGCCCGGAGGCCTTCCCAGACTGATCCTCTACTTCCTCCGCCATGGCGATGCAGGTCAGCGGACCACCGGGCCCGACGACGACACGCGCCAGTTGTCGGCCTCCGGCCGGGCCTCCCTGCGGGCCG
The DNA here is from genome assembly GCA_005879775.1 of Chloroflexota bacterium. Lineage (GTDB taxonomy): Bacteria > Chloroflexota > Limnocylindria > QHBO01 > QHBO01 > CF-167. Next base: position 2,267 of record VBJX01000107.1, on the reverse strand, counting down.
CAGGCCCGCTCTGGCGGCGCATCAACCTCCGTCCCGATGTCGTCATCTCTTCCCCCTTGCCGCGCGCCATCCAGACCGCCGACCTGCTCATCAAGGGAATTGGCCTGGCCTTTCATCCGTTCGCCGATGACCGCCTGCTGCCGGGGGCCTCGTGGGGTGACTTGGCGCAGGCCATGGCCAGCCATGGAGAGGCGCGCCGCGTCATGTTCGTGGGCCACATTCCCGACCTGACCCGCGCAATTCAGGAGTTGACCGGTGCGGTGTCGGTCCGCCTGCGACAGGGCGGAGTGGCGTGCGTCGAGTTCCCCGGCATTCCCGAGCCTGGGTCCGGCGAGCTCGCCTGGCTCCTCGATCCGGACCTCTACGGCGACGATCCGCGCGACGGTGGATGAAGCCCGCCAGGTGACCCGGGTGGCCGCCTACGCGGTCTGCACCGACGATGCGGCGCGAATCCTGCTCTGCCGGCTCTCGCCTGACGAGATGGAGCCGGGCGCCTGGACGCTGCCAGGCGGAGGCGTCGATTTCGGCGAGGACCCCGCCGATGCGGTGCTGCGCGAGCTGACCGAGGAGACCGGGCTGAGCGGCGAGGTCGTTTCGCTCGCGGCTGTGGAGTCGTTCGCCCGTGGCCCGATCGCCGGGCTCACCGAGAACCACCTCCACGCCATCCAGATCATCTTCCGGGTGCGCATCACGGGTGGGCAGCTGCGCGACGAGGTGGGCGGATCGACCGACGCCGCAGCCTGGTTCACCACTGAGGAGGCCGCGACGCTGCGGCTGGTGCCCCTGGCCGAGGTCGGAATCCGGCTGGCGGACGAAGCCTAGGGGGCCTGGCGGCGGATGTCGGTCCCCATGGCGTGGTAGCCGCCATCCACGTGGATCAGCTCTCCGGTGGTCATCGTCGCCCAGTCGCTCAGCAGGAAGCAGACCATCTGGCCGACCGCTGTCGCATCATTCATCTCCCAGCCGAGGGGAGCGCGCGCCAGCCAGGTGTCGGCGATCTGGTCGAAGCCGGGGATCGACTTGCCGGCCATGGTCCGGATCGGGCCGGCGGAGACGGCGTTGACCCGGATCCCGAACTCGCCGAGGTCGCGCGCCAGGTAACGGGTGACGGCCTCGAGACCCGCCTTGGCGACGCCCATCCAGTCGTAGATCGGCCAGGCGTAGCGACCGTCGAAGGTGAGGCTGACGACGCTCGAGCTGCCGGCCGCCTTCATCGGCTCCAGCATCCCGGCCGCCAGCGCCTTGAGCGAATAGGCCGATGTCTGGAACCCGGTGGCCACGCTCTCCCACGACGTGTTCATGAAATTGCCGCCGAGGCCATCCTGCGGCATGAAGCCGACGGCGTGCACGACGCCGTCAAGCTTGCCCCAGCGCGAAGTCACCTCGGCGCGGACGGCTGCGATCTGCTCATCGTTGTTGACGTCCATCTCGTGCACGTCCGGGGTGGTGGGCAGTTTCCTGGCCACGCGCTGGGTGAGGCTCATCCCACGTCCGACGCCCGTCAGGAGGACCTCGGCGCCTGCCTCCTGCGCCACCTTCGCCACGCTGAAGGCGATGCTGTCGTCGGTAAGGACACCGGTGATGAGCAGCTTCTTGCCGTCGAGCAGCATGGTCGGAGGTGACCTCTCAGGGCGGATGCGCGGCCGATTGTAGCCCGATCACCGCGGCTGGCCGCCGCTCGCTTCCCACGCGATACTGGTGACCACCCGATGATGGTCCACCTTTACGACTACGACGTGCCACCCACCGATCTCGCTGGTGGGGTGCCGAACCTGGGCGACGTCCTGGCCGATCTTGCCGACGATGACCGCAAGGCGCTCCTCGGCGGTCTCTTCCGGCCAGAGCGGATGCCGGGCACCATGGAGCGGCTCTCAACGCTGGTGAGCGACCTCGACGTGAGTTTCGCTGACCTGCTCACCCTGCTCGACAACTCGGCGCGGCCACGCCGCTTCGTGGCCATCGACGAGGCGAAAGCCGTCCTGGACCGATTCCTCCCCGAGTCGGCGATCGCCGGCACCCACGACTGGGACGTGGCGCGCCTGCACGAGCCGTATGGCGACGGCACCTACCACGGGCGGCTGCTGAAACGCGTCCGCAAGCAGCTGCGCTCAGTGGGGACGCGGGAGGCGCTGACCACGCCGTTCCTGCTGCGTCGCGAGTGGGGTCGCGGCTCGTGAGCCGGCGCTCGCCGCGTCGCGGCCGTCCCTACCAGCCGCTCCCCGAGCGGCGCGGCAGCTGGGTGGCGAAGCTGGTGGTCCTCTTCGTCG
>VBJX01000102.1:2457-6284 GCA_005879775.1 Chloroflexota bacterium | reverse complement strand
CAACCGCGCGGTCATCACCCAGGTGCTCGAGCACGACATGCCGGAGAAGTACGAGGCGATCGCGCGGCAGCACATCCCGATGGCGCCGCCCGAGCTGCGCCGCGATTTCGTCTCCCTGGTCGAGGTGGGCTACGACACGCGGAGCGCCATCGCCGAGGGGCAGCGCTGCCTGCAGTGCAACCACAACATCAACATCGATGGACCGCGCTGTATCCTGTGCGGGCTCTGCGCCGATGTCTGCCCGGAAGGCGTCATCTACATGGTCGACAAGGCGCAGGTCGGCGGCGACGACCCGGAGATCGACCTGTTCCAGTCGTGGCCGCGCGGGATTGCCATGATCATCGACGAGGAGCGCTGCATCCGATGCAACCTCTGCGTCGAACGCTGCCCGACCAACTGCATCACCATGGACCGCCTGGAGCTGGAGCGGTTCACGCCTGACGGGAAGGTGCTCTTGGAGAGCTACAAGGACAACGTGCTCGGGCAGGTCGGCCAGCAGGCCGGGATGGCGATCGAGCGATGACCCTCCCGGGCCCGGGCGACGTCGTTCGCTATGTCAAGGAGTCGGGGCTGTGGCGCAGCCTCTTCCGGCAGCCCTACCCCACCACCAGCCGCACCCGCGCCCTGGCGGTGATGAACAACGTCTTCCTGCACCTGCACCCGGTGCGCGTCAAGAAGCACGCCGTGCGCTACACGTACACCTTCTGCCTGGGCGGGATCAGCTTCTTCCTGTTCCTGATGCTGACCGTGACCGGCGTCTACCTGATGTTCTTCTACGTCCCATCGGTGGCGCGCGCCTACCAGGACATCATCTCGATCGAGAACGCGGTAGCCTTCGGGCAGCTGACCCGCAACATGCACCGCTGGGCGGCGCACCTCATGGTGCTCACCGTCTTCCTGCACATGATCCGCGTCTTCTATCACGGGGCCTACAAGCCGCCGCGCGAGTTCAACTGGACGATCGGCGTGCTGCTCCTCTTCTCGACCCTGTGGCTCAGCTTCACCGGCTACCTGCTCCCCTGGGACCAGATCGCGTTCTGGGCGATCACGGTTGGCACCAACATGGCCACCTACGCCCCGTTCCTCTCCCGCGAGTCGAGCTTCTGGCTGCTGGGCGGCATCACCGTCGATCAGGGGACCCTGATTCGCTTCTACGTGATGCACGTCATTGCCTTCCCGCTGATCGCCGCCATCCTGATGGTCGTCCACTTCTGGAGGATCCGGAAGGACGGCGGCATCTCGGGTCCGGTGTGAGGTTCGAGCTGAGACGATGACCATCGAGAAGCGTCCCAACGCCACCGCTGACAAGACGGCGCCCAGCCAGGCGCCGAACGTGCCGGTCATCGAGCGCAGCCCCGGGCCGAAGTTGCCGGGCCCACCCGGCGTGCCGGGCACCGAGCGCTTCCGCCTGCTGGCGTACGTCAAGCAGGAGTCGATGGTGCGCGTCGACAAGCGCCCCGACGAGACGGTCCTCACCTGGCCGCACCTGCTGCGCCCCGAGTTCCTGATGGCCTGCCTGATCGCGGTGCTGCTGATCGTGGCCTCGGTCTTCATCAACGCACCGCTCGAGGACATGGCGCACCCCTACGTGACCCCCCACGTCGCGAAGGCACCGTGGTACTTCCTCGGCCTGCAGGAAATGCTCTCCTACTTCAACGCGACCGTGATCGGCGCGTTCTTCCCGTTCGTCTACTTCATCGGGCTGGCGCTGATCGCCTACGTCGATCGCAGCCCATATAAGGCTGTTCGCGACCGCAAGACGGCGTGGGTCTTCTTCCTGTGCATCATGGTCGGCGGCGTCATCGTGACCCTGCTGGGTGCCTTCTTCCGCGGCCCGGGCTGGAACTGGGTCTGGCCATGGCAGGGGATCTACTTCACCCTATGAGCCAGCTCCCCACCTACGGCGAGGTGCATGGCCCGCCCATCGGTGAGATGACGCGCCGCACCTTCATGCGCCGCCTGATCGGCTGGGGAGTGGGTCTCCTCTCCCTCGAGTTCCTGGCCGGCACCTTCGCCTTCACCTGGCCCAACGTACGCGGCGGCCTGGGGGGCAAGGTCGTCCTGGGGAGCGCCACCGACATCGTCGGGGCCTCGCCCGACTGGGCCACCGGCCAGCCGTACTCCTATCAGAAGGCGCGCATCTTCCTGGTCAACGTCCCGGCCGGTGAGGCGCTGGTGGATGGCAAGACCGACAACGTGCCCGATCCCAAGAAGAACGTGCTGGCCCTCTATCGCAAGTGCCCCCACCTCGGCTGCCAGATCCCGCAGCTGTGCGACAAGAGCCACTGGTTCGAATGCCTCTGCCACGGCAGCAAGTACACGATCCTGGGCGAGAAGCGCGCCGGCCCGGCGCCGCGCGGCATGGACCGCTTCCCGTTCACCATCGAGAACGGCATCTACGTCGTCGACACCGGCAAGCTGGAGGACGGCCCACCGATCGGCACGGAAACCTTCGACAAACGCACGATCGACCAAATGCCCCACTGCGCCGCCTGACCGATGCGCATCAAGACGCTTTCGGTGGTGCTGATCGGGGCGATGGCGCTCTTCACCGCCTTCTACTGGCTGACCGACGCCTCGCGCCGTGAGGCGACCTACAACGCCCAGCTCAAGGAGCTGGTCGCCTACGGGCAGGAGCTTTTCGGCCCACCTACCGCTACCAATCTCAACACCGCCAACTGCGCTAAGTGCCATGGAGCAGATGGGATGGGTGGCGAGGTCCCAAATCTCGGTGGACGGCGGGCGCCCAACCTGCACTCAAAGAGCATCTACGAGAAGCTCAAGGCGCAGGCCGGCGGTGCCTGGACGGAGATCCGCAAGCCGGGCGACCCACCCGACTACGTGAACCTTGTGATCCGCTACGGCGGGGTGGTCGTCTCCGGCGACGTTCACTCCCCGATGCCGGCATGGAGCATCGAGGCCGGCGGCTCGCTGACCATCAACCAGATCGACGCACTCACCGCGCTGGTCGAGACGTGGGTGCTGGAGGCCTCCAAGCAGCCCGACGTTCAGGTCCCGAACACCGTCGAGGCCGGCCAGACCGTCTTCACCAGCACCTCGGACTGCGCGGGCTGCCACGGGGCGGATCTGGCCGGCGTCGGTCAGTTCCCGAACCTGCAGAACATCGGCAACGCGCCGGTGACGGAACTTCCCTTCCCGATCAGCCAGCTCGACAAGCTCAAGGCCGACTACGCCAAGGACCCGGGTGCCTTCCTGGAGGCATGGATCCGCGACTCGTCGGCCAACTACAACGACGGGGCGCCCACGCAGATGCCGCCGCACCCGCAGGCGAGCCTGAGCGACTCCGCCCTCCAGGCGCTGATCACCTTCCTGCTGGCGCAGAAGCAGTAGCGATCGATGGCAAGCGCCTACACCGTCCCACCCCGCCGCGATCTGGTCTCGCGCGTGGCGCGCCAGCTCGACGACTTCGCCAGCTGGCTCCTCTTCGGCGGCGAGACCTGGCTGCTGGCGCTGCTCAAGGGTGTGCCGCTCTTCCTCTTCATCTACTTCGTCCTGGACTACATCCCCAACTACGCCTACTACGCCACCACGGTCTACGTGTTCCACTTCAGCAAGGACGTGGGTTACCTGGTGGCGGTGGTGCTGGTCGGCGGCCCGACCTTCACGCTGATCGTCATACTGGCGGCCTGGACCCAGGCGGCCCGCGGCCGGCGGGGCTTCGCGTGGTACCTGATCCGCTTCCTGGACGTGGCGCAGTACGTGCTCACGGTGATGGTGCTCATCCCATTCATGCTCTTCAACCTGGCCGGCGGCAGCATCATTCCACCCGCCTTCCCGCTCCAGTCGCTCGCCCTGGGTGCGGCCGG
>VBJX01000102.1:0-2165 GCA_005879775.1 Chloroflexota bacterium | reverse complement strand
GCGGGACTGATACCTGCTGGCGGCGGTCATCGGCCTGCCGATCGCGCCATTGCTTGCCTTCACCATTGCATCGGCCCTCCGCTAGGATGGCCATGTGACCTTCACCTCGGCCGAGGCGCTGTGGGCCAGCCTCGAAGGGATCGCGCGACTGAACGGCGACCGTTTCGAGGTGCTCGAAGAGGGGCGCCTGCGGGGTCCGACCATCGATCGGCTGGCGTTCGAGGCGGTCTTCAACCCCGATGAGGGGCTGCGGGATGGCGCTCGGTGGCTGGTCTGGAGCGCCTCGCAGGCGCTCGGCTGCGGGGCGGCGAGCATCCACGAGCTGTACATGGCCCGCGGGCGGGGCGAGTTCTCACCGACGAAGTTCACGGTGCCGGCGATCAATGCCCGGGCATCGGCCTATCTGACCGCTCGCCAGGCGTTCGCCGCGGCTCTCGAGCGCGACGCCGGAGCGCTCATCTTCGAGATCGCCAAGAGCGAGATGAGCTACACCGACCAGCGCCCCGCGGAGTACACCGCGGTCATCCTGGCGGCCGCGATCCGCAGCGGCTGGGAGGGGCCGGTCTTCCTGCAGGGCGACCACTTCCAGTTCAACGCCACCAAGTGGAAGGCCGATCCGGACGCCGAGATGGATGGCCTCGCCCAGCTGACCCGCGAAGCGATCGACGCGGGGTTCCTGAACATCGACATCGACAGCAGCACCCTGGTCGACCTGGACCAGCCGACGATCACCGATCAGCAGCAGGCCAACGTGGCCAACACCGTGGCGCTCACCCGTCTCATCCGCCAGCTGGAGCCCGATGAGGTGACGATCAGCGTCGGTGGCGAGATCGGCGAGGTGGGCAAGACGAACAGCACCGAGGAGGAGCTGCGCGGCTACCTGGACGGCTACTTCGCCGCGCTGCACGGCAGCTCGCTTCCCGGGATCAGCAAGGTGAGCATCCAGACCGGCACCAGCCACGGCGGCGTGGTGCTGCCTGATGGCAGCGTGGCGCAGGTCAGCGTCGACTTCGAGACCCTGCGTCGCCTCTCCGGCGTCGCGCGCGACGAGTACGGGCTGGCGGGTGCCGTGCAGCACGGAGCGAGCACGCTGCCCGAGGAGGCGTTCGGCCACTTCCCGGTGAACCGCACCGCCGAGATCCACCTGGCGACCGGCTTCCAGAACATCCTGTACGACGGAGGCGGCCTGCCCGATGACCTGCGCGCCGAGATGATGGCCTGGTGCCTGGCCAACTGCGCCGACGAGCGCAAGCCCGGCGAGACAGACGAGCAGTTCCTCTACAAGACACGCAAGAAGGCGATCGGGCCGTTCAAGAAGGCGCTCTGGACCCTGCCCGCCGAGGCGGAGGAGGAGATCGGGGAGAACCTGCGGGCCAAGTTCGGGGTCCTGTTCGACGAGCTGCGGATTGCCGACACGCGCCTCCTCGTCGACCGCTTCGTCCCGGTGCCGGAGCTGCCGCGACCCCTGCCGGCCGCCCTGGGCGGTGCCATGCAGCAGGCGGTGGCGGCCGGCGCATCTGTCTTCGAGGACGACGGGTCCGGGGAGTAGCCGATGGGCAGCATGCAACGCAAATCCCTGGAAATGCCTGACGAGACGCGGGAGATTCCCAACGGCCGGACCGATATTTGGAACCTCGGGGACTTCGTGGTGGGGCGCATCGTCTTCCAACCCGGTTGGAGGTGGTCGAAGGACGTCAAGCCGAGCGCCCAGACCGAGTGGTGCGAGTACCACCACCTGGGCCTGATCCTCGAGGGGACACTCCACTACGTCACGCCCGAAGGTTTGGAGATGGAGGTCAGCCCGGGGATGCTGTTCGAGATCCTGCCAGGTCACGACGCATGGGTTGTCGGTGACCAGCCCGTGGTCCAATACGACTTCGCCGGCATGCGCACCTTTGCGCTGCCCGCTGCCGGGCGCAGTGAGCGCATCCTCGCCACCCTGGTCTGCACCGACATCGTCGATTCGACTGCCACCGCAGAGCGGGTGGGCCCTGCCGCCTGGCGGACGATGTTGACCGAGCTGAACGCTGCGAGCCGGCGTCAGATCGACAAGTTCCGCGGCAAGGTGGCCGCGAACACGGGCGACGGCTTGATTGCCATCTTCGACGGTGCCGAGCGCGCCGTACGCTGCGGAGCGGCGATCAGCGAGGATGCCGCTCGGCTCG
>VBJX01000103.1:5820-7864 GCA_005879775.1 Chloroflexota bacterium | reverse complement strand
AGCTTCCGCTGCCGCTGGTTCGGGCGTTTCGGCCGGCGCAGCCACCTCCGGCGTGGCGGGAGCAGCCGCAGCCGCAGCCCCACCGCCGATGAAGGCAAGCACGTCGTCGCGGGTCACTCGCCCACGGGCTCCGCTGCCGTGCAGCTGGCTGATGTCAATCTGGTGCTCGCGCACCAGGCGCCGAACGGCCGGGGTCATTCGCATCGACCCGTCGGTCGCGGGCTTCTCCTGGGCGGCCGCCGGCGACGCCTCTGGTGCGGGCGGCTCGGGCGCGGGCGATGGCTCGACGGCCGTGGCCGTTGCCCCTGCTGCCACCGGGGGCGCCGGCCTGGGCTCGGTTGGCTGTTCCGCCTGGGGTGGCTCGGCCGCCGCTGCCGTCGGTGCGGGCTGTGGCTTGGCGGGGGTCGCCGGTTCCTGAGGGGTGGCTGCAGTCGCGGCGGCGGGTGCCTCGGCTGGCGGAGGCTCTGCCGCCGGTGCCTCTGCCGCCGGTGCGTCGGCGGTCGGTGCCTCGGCTGTCGGCGCCTCGGCTGTCGGTGCCTCGGCGGCCTGCGCCGGTTCGTCGTCGGTCGCGATCTCAGCCAGCGGGGTTCCGACTTTCACGGTCTGGCCATCGCCCACGATGATCTTGGTCACCACCCCGGCAACCTCGGCCGGCACCTCGGCATTGACCTTGTCGGTCACCACCTCGAAGAGCGGGTCGTACTGCGCGACCTTGTCGCCCTCCTTGACCAGCCAGCGCTCGATCGTCCCCTCGGTGACCGACTCGCCGAGCTGCGGCATCTTGATGGTTGTCGACATCGTTTCGGCTCCCTCAGTCCGTGGCCGGCAACCCGCCAGGGGCATTTCGCCACATCACAGTGTGGTTGACCTTAGCCGCTCTCGACCGCGCGTGCGCGGTGGTCGCTTGGCGCAATGAGCGTGGGTGGGGCCATCGCCATGCCGAGGACGGGGTCCCGGCGTGCCTAAGGTCAACACGGTTGCGATCTGGCGACACGCAAGCGGGCCAACCGTCATTGGGCGAACGCCATTGCGATTCGGCGATACGGTTTCATGGAGGGGTTTCAGTACGCCGCCAGCTTGCGCGCGGCCTCGACGATCTTGGCCGGGTTGAGCATGAACCAGTCCTCGAGGGTGTGCTGGAACGGCACCCCGGGGACCTCCGGGCCGGCCAGTCGCGTGACCGGCCCGTCGAGATGCTCGAAGGCCTCCTCGGCAATCGTGGCTGCCACCTCGGCGCCGAAGCCGCCAAATCGGTTTGCCTCGTGGACGACGAGCGCCTTGCCGGTCTTGGTCACCGACCCGAGGACCGTCGCGCGATCGAGCGGTCGCAGCGTGCGCAGGTCCACGACCTCGGCCTCCACCCCGTCCTCGCGGGCCAGCGTCTCGGCCGCCTCGAGCGCGCAGTAGCGCATGTAGCCGTAGCACAGGATCGAGAGGTCCTTGCCCGGGCGCGCCACCTCGGCGGAGCCGATCGGCACCACGTGGTCACCATCGGGCACCTCGGCCTTGAAGAGCCGATACGTCTTCTTGTGCTCGAAGAACATGACCGGATCAGGGTCCCGGACCGATGCCTTAAGCAGGCCCTTGGCATCGGCCGGAGTCCCGGGTGCCACCACCTTGAGCCCCACCGTGGCGGTGAAGTAGGTCTCGTTGCTCTGGCTGTGATACAGGGCCCCATGGACGCCGCCGCCGTACGGCATGCGGATCACCATCGGCAGCCCGAAAGCCCCGTTCGACCGATATCGCATGCGACTGATCTCGCTGACGATCTGGTTGAAGGCGGGATAGGCGAAGTCGGCAAACTGCATCTCGGCGATCGGGCGCAGGCCATAGATCGCGGCGCCCATGGCGGCGCCGGCGATCATCGCCTCGGTGAGCGGCGTGTCGAGCACCCGCTTGTCGCCGTACTTGGCCCACAGGCCGTCGGTCGCGCCGAAGACGCCGCCCTTCTTGCCGACGTCCTCGCCCAGGATCATCACGTTCGGGTCGCGCTCCATCTCCTCGTCCATGCCCGCGCGGATCGCCTCGAGGATGTTCAGCTCGG
>VBJX01000103.1:0-5812 GCA_005879775.1 Chloroflexota bacterium | reverse complement strand
TCGGGGTCGGGGCGCGCCTCTGCGCGCTGCGAGGCCTCGTTGACCTCGGCCTTGACCTCGGCGCGGAGCCGCTCGTCGACCGGATCGGTGAGCAGTCCGGCCTCGCGCAGGCGGTTGGCGAAGAGGACCAGCGGGTCGTGCTCCTTGAGCGCCTCGACTTCGGCCGGGTCCCGGTAGCGGCGCTGGTCGTCATCGGACGAATGGCTGGTCAAGCGCACGACCTTGGCCTCGATCAGGGTGGGGCCGTCGCCGCGGCGGGCACGATCGTGCGCCTCCCTGGCGGCGGCGTAGCAGGCCAGCGGGTCGCTGCCGTCGACGGTCACCCCGGGGAAGCCGTACCCCTGGGCGCGGGTTGCGACCGAGAGGCCGCCGACCTGCTTGTCGAGCGGCACGCTGATGGCGTAGCCGTTGTTCTCGCACACGAAGATGACCGGCAGCCGATGGACCCCGGCGAAGTTCATCGCCTCGTGGACCTCGCCCTGGTTGGCGGTCCCCTCGCCGAAGGTGCTCATGGCCACCACGTCGTCGCCGCGAACCCAGGCCCCCATCGCGATGCCCACCGCGTGCAGCACCTGGGTCCCCACGGGTGAGCTGAGCGAGATGATGTTGTACTTCGCCGCTCCGTAGTGGCCGGGCATCTGACGGCCGCCGGAGGAGACGTCGTCTCCCTTGGCCAGGTGGGCGGTGATGATGTCCTCGACCGTCATGCCGAAGGTGAGCGCCGAGGCGATGGAGCGGTAGTAGGGGGCCATCCAATCGTGGTTGCGGCGCATCGGCCAGGTGATGCCGACCTGCGCCCCTTCGTGGCCCTGGCCGCTGATGACGAAGGCGATCTTGCCCGCCCGCTGCATGAGCCACATCCGCTCGTCGACCCCGCGTGCCACCAGCATCTGGCGGTAGATCTCGACAACCTGCTCGTCGGTGAGCCCCAGCTCGCGATGACCGAGGGAGGTTGCCTGCTTCACGTTCGCCATGGCTGCCTCCTGTCAGACATGGATCGCTGCCCCGTCGACCGCCATGGCAGCCTCGCCGAGCACCTCGGTGAGGGTCGGGTGGGCATGGACCGACATCGCGATCTCGGCGGCGGTGCCTTCCACCAGCCGCGCCAGGACCGGCTCGGCGAGCAGGTCGCCGGCATGGGGGCCGATCAGGTGCGCCCCGAGCAGAATGCCACTGCCCGCCTCGGCCACCAGCTTCGCAAACCCGTCGATCTCGCCGACGATCGTGGCCTTGCCGAGGGCCCGGAACGGGAAGACCCCCACCTTGATCTCCTGCCCGGCCTCGCGGGCATCGGCCTCGGTCATGCCGACCGAGGCGATCTGCGGACGGCAGAAGGTGACGCGCGGCATGAGGTCCATGCGCACCGGCTCGGGGTCCAGCCCGGCGATCGTCTCAACCGCCACGATCGCCTCGTGGCTGGCGACGTGGGCCAATGCATAGCCGGGGACGATGTCGCCGATGGCGTACAGGTGGTCCACGCCGGTTCGCATGTGGTCGTCGACGGTGACGAAGCCGCGCTCCATGGCCAGGCCGGCGAGGCTCTCCAGCCCGATCCCCTCGGTCAGCGGCCGGCGCCCGACCGCGACCAGGATCAGGTCGGTCTCCATCTCGATCCGGCTCGACCCGTCGCGGGCCGCGATGGCGAAATGGACCCCGCGCTTGGTGCGCTCGATCGATTTGGGATCGATGGTCGACGACACGTAGGTGTTGATGCCGCGCTTGCGGAAGACGCGCCCAAGCTCCCTGCTGACGTCGGCGTCCTCGAGTGGGACGACGCGGTCCAGGAACTCGACGAGGTGGACATCCGCCCCGAAGTCGCGGTAGAGGCTGGCCCACTCGACGCCGACCGCCCCGGCACCCACGATGGCGACTCGGCGCGGGACGTCGGCACGGGTCAGGGCCTCGTCGGTGGTGATCAGCCGCTCGCCGTCGATCTCCAGCCCGGGAAGGGTGCGCGGCGCCGATCCGGTGGCCAGGATCAGGTCGTTGCCGGTGGCATCCAGGTCGCCCGACTCACCTCCGCTGACATGGACCGAGGTTGGGCCGGTCACCACCCCGTTCCCCTTGAGGACGGTGATGGCGTTCTTCTTCATCAGGAACTCGACGCCCTTGACGTGCTTCTCGACGACAGCGTCCCGCCGCCGCCCCAGGGCGGGATAGTCGAGGCCGACCTTGTCGAAGCCGCTCAGGCCGAACTCGCCACCCTGCTCGCCGACCCGATGCAGCAGATCAGCCGTCTCGAGCAGCGCCTTGGAGGGGATGCAGCCCCGGTTCAGGCACGTCCCGCCCAGGCGGTCACGCTCGATGAGGCCGACCTTCATGCCCAGCTGCGCGGCGCGGATGGCACCCACGTAGCTCATGCCGCCGCCGAGGATCAGGAGGTCGAAGTGCTGGGCGTCGGCCATCGGTCGGCTCAGCCAGCCGTTGCCGCGGGCTGGACGGGGCGGGTGAGATCGCGCCCTTCCCAGGCGGTGAATGCTGCGCGCCAGGCATCCGGCACCGGCATCGGGCCCTCGGCCGCATAGTCGTAGGCGACCAGGATCGTCTCAGCCTCGGCCACCAGCCGATCATCCGGCGTGGCGGTCATGCGGTGCGACATCGAAAAGCTCGAACGTCCGATCCAGTCCACCGTGGTGCCGATCTCCACCTCCTGGCCGAAGAGGATCGGCGCCCGGAAGTCGATCTTGACCGCGGCCAGGATCAGGGGCATCCGCTCGACGGCGTTCACCTCCAGGACCTCGACCAGGTAGCGGACCCGCGCCTCCTCCATGTAGGTGAAGAACGAGGCGTTGTTCACGTGGCGGAAGGCGTCGATGTCGCGGAAGCGCACATCGAGTCGCGTGCGGTGACGGAATCGATCGATCACGGGAAGCCGATTCTACACGCCGCTTTTAGAGCGCCTCTCCCACCCGCAGGATCAGCCCGGCGAGCAGGGTGATGCGGGGCACCACGCTCGACAGGTCGAGCCACTCGTCGGCTGAGTGGTCGTCGCCGCCGACCGGACCGAGCCCATCCAGGGTCGGGACGCCGAGGGCGGCGGTGGTGTTGGCGTCGCTCGCCCCGCCGGTCGAGGCGTCGTGCAGCTCGAAGCCGATCTCCTCGGCCACTTCGATGGCCAGCGCTGCCAGGCGCGCCGCGGCGGGGGAGCGCTCCATGGGAGGGTGGTAGGCGGCTCGTTTCAGAGTGGCGCTGACGCCATCAAGCGGCGGGCTGCTGACGATGCGCTCGACCTCGCCGGCTGCCGCGTCGAACTCGGTGGCGGTGGCGGCGCGCAGGTCAAGCTGGTAGTCGCAGGAGGCAGCGACCACGTTTGGCCGCGTGCCGCCATGGATGACGCCGGTGTTGAGCGTCACGCTCGGCCAGCGCCCGTTCAGCGCCTGGAGGTCGAGGATCTGCTGCGCGGCGGCCAGGATGGCGCTCCGGCCCTTCTCCGGCTCGACGCCGGCATGAGCCGCACGGCCGGTGAGAGCCACCTCGTAGTCGGCGATCCCCTTCCGGGCGCTGACGATGTCCCCATTGGCGCGTGCGCATTCGAGGACCAGGACGGCGTCATGCCGTGGCGCCAGGTCCTGGATGAGTGGCGTGCTGAAGGGTGACCCGATCTCCTCGTCGGGGTTGGCCACGAAGGTCACCGATGGGTGCGCGCCCACCGCCCGGAGCGCCGCCAGGGCATCACCCCGGGGCCTCGGGCGCGCTCGCCCTCACGCCGGAAGGGGCGTTGCGCGACGGTTCCCGGCTCGAAGACGGTGTCCATGTGCCCGATCAGCAGGAGACGCGGGCCGCCTCCCTCGAGCCGTCCGACGACCAGGTCTCCGAGCCTGGGCTCGCCCTCGGCCGGCTCAAGGGCGATGCGCTCGACGACCGCCCCGAGATCGGTGAGGGAGCCGGCGACCACGGCCGCGACCTGGTTGACACCATCGGGCGTGTAGGAGCCACAGTCGATGTTGACGAGGGCCTCGAGCTCCGCCAGAAACCGCTCCTGGCGGGCATCGACGGCGGCCGAAAGGCCGCTGGGGAGGGTCATCGGCGCGTGAGTATACTGCCGGCCATGCCGAAGGACGGGCAGCCGGCGGCGGATGTCGAGCTGCTCGAGCTGCGCGTGCTGGACGGCCCAAACCGGTTCTTCAACCGCCCCGCCATCAAGCTCGAATTCGGCTCCGAAACCCCCAGCGCGGCGGACGCGGTGGCCGCGGCGGCCGGCCTGGCTCTGCGCCGCCTGCACGTGGCCCTCGATCTGCCGGTGCCTCGCGTCACCGTTCGCCACTCGGTCGACCATCGGCGGGCGGCCATCGCGTTTCCGTGGCGGCGCCGGGCGCGGTCGCAGGCGATCGCCGCCGCGGCCGCACGCATCGCCTCCGGCAGCACCAACGAGCGACGCGAGCTCATCTCCCTGCGGGCTGTGGCCGCCGGACCGATGTCGGCCCTGCCGCGGCCGCGGATCCCGGTGGTGGCCATCACCGGAACGAACGGGAAGAGCACCACCACCCGGCTGATCAGCCACATCGCCACCTCGGCCGGCATGCGGGTGGGGATGACCAACTCGGATGGGATCTACCTGCGCAGCGAGCTGGTCGAGGCCGGCGACTGGACGGGCTTCGGGGGTGCCGCTCGCGTGCTCTCCGACTCTCAGCTGGACCTGGCGGTGCTCGAGACCGCACGGGGCGGGATCCTGCTGCGCGGCATCGGCTATGCCGCCAACGACGTCGCGGTGGTCACCAACGTCTCTGCCGATCACCTGGGGCTGCAGGGGATCGACACCCTCGACGAGCTGGCCGAGGTGAAAGGAGCCGTGGCGCGTATGACGAAACGTTCCGGCTGGGCAGTGCTCAACGCCGACGACCCGCGCGCCTGGCGGATGCGGCGCGAAACGCGAGCCGGGTGGTATCCGTTCACCCTGGATCCGGCCAATCCGGCGATCGAGGCGGCGCTCGACCGCCGGGGCCGCGCCGCCGTGCTGGAGCGTGGATGGCTGGTGCTGCAGGGAGCGGGCCGGCGGCCGCAACGCCTGGCGCGGGCGGTCGAGCTGCCGGTCACCTTCGGCGGCCTGGCGCAGTACAACGTCGCCAACGCGCTGGCCGCGGCCGCCGCCGCCGATGCCCTGGGCATCGCCGTGCCGAGCATCGTCGAAGGCCTGCGCACCTTTGCCCTTGACCCGGAGGTCAATCCCGGTCGCCTCAACCTCTTCGAGCGACGCGGCCTGCTCGTGCTCGTCGATTTCGCGCACAACGAGGCCGGCCTCGCCGGGCTCCTCGATGTCTGCCGGCAGCTGGCGGTCGCCACCGGGCGCGCGGCGCGCCGGGCACGGGGCAAGGTTCGGGTGGCGATCGGGACCGCGGGCGACCGCACCGACGAGATCCTGCACAACCTCGGGCGGCTGGCCGGCGAGGCCGCCGACGAGGTGGTGATCTGCGAGAAGCGCCACTACCTGCGTGGGCGCGACCTGGAGGAGATGAACGAGATCCTGCGGGCCGGGGTGGCCGAGGGCGGCTATCGGGGGCCGGTCGAGGCCTTCCCGACGGAGGTGGCGGCGCTCGAGGGCCTCGTCTCGCGCGCGAAGCGCGGCGACGTGGTGGCGGTGATGAGCCACGCCGAACGGGCGGACGTGTTCAGCTGGCTGGCAGGCGAGGCCTTCAAGCCGGTCGGCAGCGATCGGCTGCGAAAGCTGCTCGGCTCCTAGGCTGCTCGGCTGCTCGGCTCCTAGGCTGCTCGGCTGCTCGGCTCCTAGGCTCGCGCGCTCCTAGCCGCCGACGGCGCCGGCCACCTCATCGGGGTCATCGGGGGCCATCTCGTCAAGGGCGGTGACGCCGTCGCT
>VBJX01000001.1:12670-54273 GCA_005879775.1 Chloroflexota bacterium | reverse complement strand
GCTGCCGCGCACGCATCGCGGCATCTTCGCCATCAACGAGCTCCCGGACCTCGCCGAGCGCATCCAGGTGGGTCTGCTGAACGTGATGGAGGAGCGCGACGTCCAGATTCGCGGCTACCGAGTCCGCCTCAACCTGGACCTGTTCGTCATCGCCAGCGCCAACCCGGAGGACTACACCAGCCGCGGACGGATTATCACCCCGCTCAAGGACCGCTTCGGCGCGCAGATCCGGACGCACTACCCCGAGGAGGCTGCCACCGAGATCGCGATCATGGACCAGGAGGCGACCACCTTCGACGCCGATGCACCCGACGCGATCGCGGTCCACGTGCCAGGCTTCATGAAGGAGATCGTGGCAGAGCTCTCGCAGCTGGCGAGGCGCTCCTCGGAGGTCAGCCAGCGGTCGGGCGTGTCGGTGCGGGTCACGATCAACAACGCCGAAACGCTGACGGCGACCGCCCTCAAGCGCGCGGTGCGCCTCAGCGAGCCCACCGCCGCGCCCCGCATCAGCGACCTGCCGGCGGTCGTGGCTTCCACGGCTGGCAAGATCGAGCTCGAGACGCTCGGCGACGAGGCGCGCGAGGACCGCGTGGTGGAGAAGCTCCTGGCGCGGGCCACCTTGAACGTCTTCAACCGCCGCTTCGCGTTGTCCGAGCTCGCCCCGCTGATCGAGCGGTTCGAGGCGGGCGCCGCCGCGGAGGTCGGGGAGTACGTGCCGAGCAGCGCCCACGAAAAGCTGGTGAGCGAGATCGCCGAGCTGCGCCGGGTCATCGGCCGCCTCGATGTGGGGGAGTCGCCGGCCTCGCTGGCGAGTGGGGTGGAGTTCGTCCTCGAGGGCCTGCATCTCAACCGTCGTCTCAACAAGGAGCGCCGCGGCGGCGCGGTGCGCTACGCCCGCTAGACGATTGGAGGACCCGGCTGCCCGGCCGGGGGACGGCGCGTGAGCACGTACCGGTATTCGCGCTGGGATGGCTCGCAGCAGCTTCCGCCCTTCGACGCCGATGACGTGCTGCGCGCGCTGAGCGAGGACGTGCTGGCCGAGGGCGATGTTCGACGCGCCTTGCAGCGACTCATGCAGCGCGGCATGCGCGGCGCGCGTGGCGGCGACATTCCAGGGCTTCGCCGCATCCTCGAGCAGCTGCGGCGGCGCCGACAAGCTGAGCTGGAGCGCTCAAACCTCGACACGGTGCTCAGCGACCTCGAGGAGCGATTGGCACGGATCATCGAGCAGGAGCGCGCGGGCATCGAGCGGCGCCTGCACGACGCGGAGCAGGCATCGCTCGACGCACCTCCGGGCGAGGCCCAGGACCAGGCCAGGCTGGGCGAGCAGGTCCTGAGGCGCACCGCCCAGCAGCGGCGCGATAGGCTCGACGCCCTGCCCCCGAACCTCGCCGGCCGAATCAACGGGTTGCGCGACTACGAATTCATGGACCCCGACGCCCGCGACGCCTTCAATGCCCTCTCCGATGAGCTCCGCCAGCAGGTCTTGCAGAACTTCTTCCAGGGCCTGAAGGAGGGCGTGCAGCGCGTGACGCCGGAGGACCTCACCGGCGTGCGCGAGATGGTGCGCGACCTCAATCAGCTGCTGGAGAAGCACGCGGAAGGCACCGATACCCAGGCCGACTTCGAGGCCTTCATGACCCAGCACGGCCACTATTTCCCGCCGGGCATCGAAAACGTCGACCAGCTGATCGACCATCTCCACCGACAGGCCTCACAGATGGCCTCGCTGCTTGCCTCCCTCTCCCCGGAGATGCGCGAGGAGCTGCAGGGGATGATGGACGAGCTCCTGCGGGACGACCGCTTGCGGTGGGATATGGCTCGCCTGGCAGGCAACCTCCAGGCGCTGCGTCCCGACCAGGCGTTCGGCGAGCCGTACCCGTTCGAGGGCGACGAGCCGATGGGACTGCCGGAGGCGATGGCCGCCATCGACCGTCAGCAGCGCTACGACGCGATGGAGGAGCAGCTGATCGGCGCGCGCGATCCGGATGGCCTGAGCCGCATCGACCCCGACCTGCTCCGCGACCTTGCCGGGGACGACGCCACCGACGACCTCGCACAGCTGCGCGAGCTGACGCGCGCCCTCGAGGAAGCGGGCTACCTGGAACGCGATGGAGGGAGGCTCGAGCTGACCGCACGTGCTGCTCGCCGGCTCGGAACGCAGGCGCTGGCCGACATCTTCAGCCGCCTCCGGCGCGAGTCACTCGGCAGCCACGCGCTGCCAGAGGCCGGCACGGGCGGCGAGCGCACTGACGAGACCAAGCCGTACGAATTCGGCGATCCCTTCGCCGTCGACATCAATCGGACCCTCCTCAACGCCATGACGCGCACGGGGCCGGGCCTTCCGGTCGCCATCGGTCCCGCGGACTTCGAGGTGCACCGCTCCGAGGAGACCACGGTGAGCAGCACCGTGCTGCTCCTCGACATGAGCCGCTCCATGCTGCTGCGCGGGTGCTCGACCGCGGCCAAGCGGGTGGCGATGGCGTTGCACACGCTGATCGCCACCAAGTACCCCCGCGACCGGCTCTACGTGGTCGGCTTCGCGTACTACGCGCGGCAGATTGCGCCGGAGGCGATCGCAACCCTCTCCCCGTACGAGTTCGAGTACGGGACCAACCTGCAGCACGCCCTGATCATCGCGCGCGGACTGCTTGGACGTCGCGGCGGCAACAAGGAGATCGTGGTCATCACCGACGGCGAGCCGACTGCGCACATCGCCAACGGGCAGGTCGAGTTCGCCTATCCGCCGACCATGCGCACCATGCAGTCGACCCTGCGCGAGGTCGGGCGCGCCACGCGCGACGGGATCGTGATCAACACCTTCATGCTCGAGCGCTCGCGCTACCTGTCGGAGTTCGTGGACCTGATGAGCCGCATCAACCGCGGGCGGGCCTTCTACGTAGAGCCGGAGCACCTCGGTGAGTACGTCCTCGTCGACTACGTGAGCAAGAAGCGCAAGCGCGTCGCCTGACCGCAGCTCGCTGGCAAAGCGCCGCCGCCTGGGACTTGGCCAGCCCGACCTGAGGATTCGGGGCCTCCCAATTGGGCCACTCGAGCGCCCTCCACTCACCCGGGGAGGGGGTCCTCGTGCTCCCGACGGCTCATGCCGGTCGCCGGCGCGGCGCATCCGCATCCGCGGACTGATCAGATCACCTGAACACTACGTTGAACCTGCTTACCAGCGAATTGGCCGGCACTTATCGCGATCGATCGCCAGGCGGCGACGTCGTCCGCGGGCCGCTGGCACAATCGGCTGCGATGGGCATGGCGATGGCATCGGCTCCGATCCTCCCCGTGGCACCGAACGGCCTGGCGGTCGAGGCGCACGGCCTCACCAAGCGCTACGGCCAGACCGTCGCCCTGGACGGTCTCGAGCTGCAGGTTCAAAGCGGTCACGTCTTCGGCCTGCTCGGCCCCAACGGGGCGGGCAAGACCACGGCGGTGAAGGTCCTCCTGGGCCTGACGCACGCCGATGGCGGAAGTGGGCGCCTGCTGGGTGAGCCAATCGAGCGCGCAGCGGCGCGACAGCGGGTCGGCTACCTGCCCGAGCTGTTCCGCTATCCAGGCTGGCTGAAGGCACGCGAGGTGCTGGGTCTCCACCTGCGCCTGGGAGGGATCCCGCGAGACCGATGGGGGGGCGAGATCGACACCGCCCTCCTCAACGCCGATCTCCAGGGCCGAGCCGAGAGCCGGGTCGCGACCTTCTCGAAGGGGATGCAGCAGCGCCTGGGCCTGGCCGTGGCCCTGATCGGCACTCCAGCCCTGGTGATCCTGGACGAGCCGACCACCGCGCTCGACCCGATTGGCAGGCTGGAGCTGCGCGAGATCATCCGCGGCCTGCGCGATGCGGGCACCACCGTCCTGCTCAACTCGCACCAGCTCTCAGAGGTGGAGCAGGTGTGCGACCAGGTGGCGATCATCCATCGCGGCCGGCTGCAGGCCAGCGGCACGCTCGACGAGCTGCTGACGCCGGGTGGGGTGCGGATCCGGGCCACGGGGATTCCGGACGAAATCATGGCCAGGTTGCGAGAGCATCACGAGGTGATCTCCGATGGGCCCTGGCTGCGCATCGCTGGTGCCGTGGAGGAGGCGATCCCCGGCATGGTGGCAGCCATCGTCCAGGGCGGGGGACAGGTCTACGGCGTCGAGCTGTTGCATCCGAGCCTGGAGGAGCGCTTCCGCCAGCTGGTGGCGGGACCGCCGGCGGACGGGAGACCAGCGGAGGACGGCAGCTCGTGAGGACCGCCTGGATCGTGATGCAGGTGACGCTGCGCGAGGGGCTCCGACGCCGGCTGCTGCTGGCCCTCTTCGGCCTCTCGGTGGTGGCCGTGGCGCTCACCGCCTGGGGCTACAGCCAGCTCGGGAACCTGCCGGCGAGCCGCAACGGTGCGCTGAAGCCGGCGGAGATCCAGCTGATCGCGTCGCAGCTGCTGATCCTGGTCATGTTCATGTTCAGCTTCGTGCTCGCCCTGTCGGCGGTCTTCGCCGCGGCGCCATCCGTCGCCGGGGAGCTGGAGAGCGGCGAGGCCCTGGCCGTGCTGGCACGACCCGTGCGGCGCCGAGACGTGCTCCTCGGGAAGTGGCTGGGCCT
This sequence comes from Chloroflexota bacterium, assembly GCA_005879775.1. GTDB lineage: Bacteria > Chloroflexota > Limnocylindria > QHBO01 > QHBO01 > CF-167. The sequence continues at coordinate 49,682 of VBJX01000001.1, read as the reverse complement.
GGGCCTGGTGATCGTGGTCTATGCCGGGTTGGCGACGACCCTCGAGCTGGCGGTGGCGCAGCTGACGACCGGCTATCGGCCGCCGCATCCGCTCGAGGCGGCGCTCTACCTGGCCACCATGGGTCTCACCTTGCTGGGATTGACACTCTTGCTCAGCACGCGGCTGGCGCCCGTCACCACCGGGATCGTCGCGATGCTGTTGTTCGGTCTTGCCTGGCTGGCCGGAGTGGTGGGCGGCATCGGCACCGCGCTGGGGGATCCGGCGACCGCCATGGCGGGCACCATCGGGCGCCTCGTCATTCCGAGCGATGGCCTGTGGCGCGGCGCGCTCTACAGCCTCGAGCCTGGCGCGGTGCTGGCCGCCGGTGCGCGGGCCGGTCCGGGACTGGCGGCGTTCCCATTCTTCGCGCCGGCGCCGCCGCCCCTCATCTACCTCGCCTGGGCGCTGGCCTGGAACCTCGGGGCCATCGGGCTGGCGATCTTCAGCCTCGAGCGGAGAGACCTGTAGGGGTGGCGCGGCCCCTGAAGGTGGGCGTCCAGCTCCCCGAGGTCGAGCGGGTGGTGCGGTGGCCTGAGCTGCGCTGGATGGCCGAGACCGCCGAGGGCATCGGGCTGGATTCGGTCTGGGTCGGCGACCACCTCCTCTACCGTGGCGACGGCCAACCGGCGCGAGGCCCGTGGGAGGCGTGGACGACGCTCGCGGCGCTGGCTGCCGTAACGCAGCAGGTGGAGATCGGGCCATTGGTGGCTTCGACGAGCTTCCACAACCCGGCGATGATCGCCAAGCAGGCTGCCACCCTCGACGAGATCAGTGGCGGGCGCCTGGTGCTGGGGCTGGGGGCGGGTTGGAACGAGGTCGAGTACCGGGCCTTCGGCTTCCCCTTCGACCGGCGGGTGAGCCGTTTCGAAGAGGCGTTCACCATCATCCGCACGCTCCTGCGCGAGGGTCGCTGCGACTTCCACGGGACCTTCTTCGACCTGGCTGACTGCGAGCTCGTCCCCCGCGGGCCGCGTCCCGCTGGTCCGCCGCTGCTGGTCGGCTCGGAGGGGGAGCGGATGCTGTCGATCACCCTGCCCCACGTGGATGCCTGGAATGCCTGGTTCACCTGGTTCGGCAACACGGCTGACGGGTATCGGCCGCTGCGCGAGAAGGTGGACGTCGCCTGCAGGGCAGCCGGCCGGGACCCCGCGAAGGTGGCGCGCACCCTTGCCCTGTTCGTCTCCTTCCCCGGCGCCCAGGGTCGACAGCTCGGCGATTTGGCCGAGGCCGAGGCCGATCCGATCTCCGGCGAGCCGGCCATCCTGGCCGCTGCGCTGCGGGCCTTCGCGGCCGAGGGCGTGTCTCACGTGCAGCTCGTCCTGGACCCGATCACCGTCGACACGATCGCCGCCCTGGAGCCCGCGCTCGCGCTGCTCGACGCCTGACGGCTGTTATTCTCGGTTCGTGGACGACGAGCGGGCTCCCATCCCGATCGGGGTGACTGGCCGCCTCAAGGCGCTGCCGCTCACCAACGCGGTAGGGAACCACGCCGTCCTGGTGCGCCAGGAGGAGGCGTCACGTGCCCTGCTCACCGGTGAGAAGGGAAGCGGCGAGCGGGAGCGGCTGGTCGTGGTCCCGCTGGATGACGACGTGGAGCTGCGGATCGACGGTGACGCGCTCGCGATCTGGCTGACGCAGGGCTCGATCGGGCCGCCCCAGGCGGCCGTGCCGGCCTGGGCCAGCGCCATCGGCTTCATCCTGCTGATCGCGCTGGTTGGCTTTGCCGTGCTGGGCAGCCTCACCTTCTTCGGCTGGCTCTTTGGGGGCCTCGGGTGGCAGTAGAGGACGAGCAGGAGCGTCTCCTGCCGCCGGCCGCCGGGCTGATCACGATGCGCATCAGCCGCGAGTTCGGCTCGGTGGAGGAGTTCGCGCACTCGCTCGATCGGTCACTGGCGCGTGGGGGAGAGCGGGGCGCGACGATTGTGGCCGCGCTCGACCGGGGCGACCTGGGGGTGCACATCCCGCGCGAGGACGGACCATCGTGGAACGCCGTGCCCCTCATCCACCTGCGGCGCGGCGACGAGCCGAGCGCGGAGGAGTGGGCGACCGCCAACGCCATCATCGAGAAGCTCGAGCGCTACCGATGATTGGGCTGCATGACGACTGAGCGGATCGAGCGCGCGCCGGCCGGAGGCAGCGTGGCCCCCATGACCGACGAGCAGCGCCGCTGGCTGCGGGCGATGATGGCCCGCTTCGCCACCGGGGTGACGGTCGTCGCCGCCCGATACGGGCCGCTCCTGGCCGGGATGACCGCCAACGCGGTCGCCTCCGTGAGCATCGACCCGCCGCTCCTCCTGGTGGCCATCAACGAGTCGAGCGAGACGCACAAGGCGATCGTTGGCAGCCACTCCTTCGCGATCAGCGTCCTGGCCGGGGAGCAGCAGGCCCTGGCCGAGTGTTTCGCCCAACCGACCAGCGCGGCCAAGCTGCAGCGCTTCTGCGATGCGCCGTGGCACGAGGCGGAGACCGGGTCACCGATCCTGGACGGCGCGATCGCCTTCTTCGACTGCCGGATCACGGAGACCCACCCCGGCGGGGACCACGTGATCTTCATCGGGGAGATCGTGGCCGCCGGCTACGACGAGGCTGGAGACCCGCTCCTCTGGTTCGGCTCGCAGTACCGGCGCCTGGCCCGGGAGGGTGGCTGAACGACCTTCGGCTCAGTCTCGGCGTAGCGGCTTCCCGTTTTGCGGCTAGAGCAACTAACCGCGAAGCAGCGGCTCCTTCCTCCCGGTGGTTTGCTTCGGCTGCAAAGACAGACCAGCCAGAAAGCCGATCAGCGGCGATTGCGGCTCAAAAGACCGATTTGGCCACGCTGCCTCGCTGTTATTGGCTGGACGTGCAACCGTGCGTCTTGGAATGCGACCCTAGGCGCCGATCGCCTCGAGTGAGTCACCGATTGTCCGCATGGCGAGGTCGACTTCGTCATCGGTCGTCACCAGCGGCGGGATGACGCGCACGACGTGGCCATAGGTCCCGCAGGTCAGGAGCAGGAGTTTCCGCTCGAAGGCCTCGTGGAGGAGTGCCTTGGCCAGGTCCGGGCGAGGCTTGAGGTCAGGGCCTTCGGCGAACTCGAGCCCGATCATCAGGCCGCGTCCGCGCACCTCGGCGACGAGAGGATGGCCTGCCGCCGCCTCGCGCAGTCCGGCCATGAGTCGCTCACCCTGGCGGCGGGAATTCTCGACGAGGCCCTCCGACTCGAAGACGTCGAGCGTGGCGACCGCAGCCGCGCACGCGACCGCGTTGCCGCCGTAGGTGCCGCCGTGCGCCCCGGGACCGAATCGAGCCAGGAGCTCGGGCGAAGCCATGATCCCGGAGAGGGGCATCCCCGATGCGATCCCCTTGGCCATGACCAGGGGTCTGCACCTCGTCGGCGACGAGCAGGATCCCGTGGCGATCGGCGATCTCGCGCAGGGCGGGGAGGAAGCCATCGGGTGGGACCACGTAGCCGCCCTCGCCCAGGATCGGCTCCACCAGGAATGCGGCTACGTCATCGGGGTAGATGAGGGTGGCGAAGATCTCCTCGATCCCCGCCAGGCTGAAGGCCAGGGCAGCCTCGTCGGTCTGTCCGGTCGGGTTGCGCAGGACGTACGGGTACGGGGCGAAGTGGATCCCGCCGAGGAGCGGCTCGTAGTGGCCGCGATACTTGATCCCTGAGCTGGTGAGGGCCATCGCGCCGTGGGTGCGACCGTGGAACCCCCCGCGGAAGCCGATGATCCCCGGCCGGCGGGTGGCGTACTTGGCCAGCTTGACGGCCGCCTCGATCGCCTCCGCTCCGGAGTTCGAAAGGAAGAGCGCGGCCGTCGCACCCCCGGCCAGCCCGGGGAAGGTGCGGGGCAGCCGCTCGTGGAGCTCCAGCCCAGGCTTGTGGTAGAGGATGTTCTGCTGGGCGTGGATGATCTTCGCCGCCTGCTCCGCGATGGCCGTGGCGACCCGCGGATGGGCGTGGCCGGTGTTGGTGACCGCGATGCCGCAGGTGTAGTCCAGGTACCGCTCCCCATCGATCGTCTCGATCCACGAGCCGAAGCCGCGCTCGACCACCAGATCGGTGTAGCGCGACCAGACGGCGGGCACCCCTGCCCGGCGGGCAAGCCACACCGCGCTGTCGTCAGCGCGCTCGTCGAGCAGCGGGCCGGCAGTCAGTCCGGAGGTACGCTCGCTCATCGGCTGGCGACCGTTGCCACAGCCGGGCCCTCAGCCTCGCGGCCTCCCCGGCGCTGCGCCCAGATCTGGACGGCGATGAAGACGAAGGCGATCAGGAAGAAGACCGTCCCGAGTGCGTTTACCTCGGGTGGGATCCCGATCCGGCTGGCGCCGTAGACCCACAGCGGGAAGGTCACCGTGTGGCCGGCGCTGAACAGGGTGATCACGTAGTCGTCGATCGACAGCGCGAAGGCGAGCAGGGCCGCGGCCAGAATGCCGGGGAAGATGAGCGGGAAGGTGACCCTCCAGAAGGTGGTCCGCTCGTTGGCATACAGGTCCATGCCGGCCTCCTCGAGGGACCGATTGAAGCCGATCAATCGGGCCCGCACGGTGACGACAACGTAGCTGATGTTGAACATGATGTGGGCCACCAGGATGGTCGGCAGCCCGCGCCCGGTCCCCAGCGCCACCCACAGGGTCAGGAGCGAGGCGCCCAGGATGATCTCCGGGGCGGTCATGGGGATGAAGATGAGCAGGTTCATGAGCCCCCGCCCGCGGAACTCGTAGCGGGTCAGCGAGAGGGCGATGAGGGTGCCGAAGATGGTCGCCACCACCGTCGAGACGATGGCGATCGTGAGGCTGGTGACCATCGGGTCGGTGATGTCCGGGCGGCTCCAGACGTTCAGGTAGTTGTCCAGGGTGAATCCCTGCCAGGTGATGTTCTGATGGCCGCGCGGGTTGTTGAAGCTGAAGATGATCATCACCACGATGGGCGCGAAGAGGAACGCGACCACCAGCCCGGTGAACGCTGGCAGCAGCCAGCGCAGGAGGCGCGACCCGCCCAGCGAGCTGCCCATCAGCTGGTCAGCCGATCCGTGCCGACGATGCGGGTGTAGACGCCCACCAGGAGCATCGTCCCGGCGACCAGCACGAACCCCAGCGCCGCTGCGGCGGGGAAGTCATTCGAGTTGAGGAAGAGGCGCTGGATCACGTTGCCGATCATCGCCACGTCCGGACTCCGCGCCCCGATGATGTCGGCATTGATGAAGTCGCCCACCGCAGGAATGAAGGTCAGGAGCGAGCCGGCCACCACCCCGGGGAGCGAGAGCTGGAAGGTGATCCGCCAGAAGGCCTGCGCGCGGCTGGCATAGAGGTCCGCGGCGGCCTCGATCATGCGGCGGTCGATCTTCTCCAGGGCCACGAAGAGCGGCAGCACCATGAACGGCAGGAAGTTGTAGGTGAGCCCGAAGATGACCGATGCCGGCGTCGCCAGGAAGCGGAACGACTGGTCCAGCAGCCCGGCATCCTTCAACGTGCCGAACACCAGCCCATTGTCCGAGAGGACCATCCGCCAGTTGAGGGTGCGAATCACGAAGCTGACGAAGAACGGCATGATCACCACCAGCAGGAGCGCGTTCTTCAGCCGTCCGCCATAGAAGGCAATGGTGTAGGCCATCGGATAGCCGATGGCCAGAGTGAGCACGGTGGTGGCCAGGGCGAAGCTCACCGAGCGCAGGAACAGGTTGCCGTATTTGACCGCGATGTCGGGATAGATGCCCCAGTTCCAGGTGAGGTGGTAGCCCTCGCTCAGCGAGCCCTGCTGAAGCGACATGACGAGCATGTAGCCCATTGGCACCGCGAAGAAGAGCACCAGCCAGGCGGTCCCGGGCAGCAGCAGGAGGTAGGGCGTCAGGCGACGCCGCGTACGGGGCATTGCGCCCCTCCCTACCGCCGGGCTGGCCAGGCGAGATCCCTCATCCCTGGGCGGTGACGACCTCGTTGAACATGTCGTTCCAGGCCTTCTCGTCGGCGGGGTTCTCCAGCGTCGGGTAGTCGAATGTCTTGGCCAGGTCGTCCGCGGTAGGGGCGACCGTCGGCGCCACGGCGTCGTAGTAGTCGGCGTCTTCGGTGTCGCCATTGGCGCGATAGCTGTCGGCATCGGCCTTGATCCGCTCCGAAACCCCCTTCACCGGGGTGAAGTAGCCGATGTACTCGGAAAGGGTGGTGGCGGCCACCGGGTCGTACCAGTAGTTGAACAGCTTGTGGGCCTGGTCGACCCAGGCCGCCTTCTTGGGAATGCACAGGTTGTCGTTCCAGCGCGGGGCTCCATCCTTGGGGACCACGAACTGGACCTTGTCGTTGTCGTTCAGCTGCATCTGGGTGATGTCGCCCGACCAGGCGACAGATGCGACCAGGTCCCCTGCGGCCAGCGAGTCGTAGTACTCGTTGCCGTAGAAGCCGCGGAACTGGCCGGCCTGTGCTGCGGCCAGCAGCTTGTCGCGCGCCTTGCCCGCGTCGGCGACCGTGGCAGTCGTGGGGTTGATGCCGAGCGTGGCCAGGGTCAGCGTCATCATGTCGCGCATGTCGCTGAAGCCACCGACCCGGCCCTTGAACTTCGGATCGAACAGGTCATCGAACGAGGTGATCTCGCGCCCGGTCAGGTTCGGGTCGTAGCCGAGGCCGGTGATCCCGCCCTGCCACCAGACGCTGTATTTGTTGTCGGCATCGAACCAGAGGCCCTTTGCGTAGTCGGCGCAGTTCGCGGTCCAAAGGGGCAGCTTGGAGTGGTCGATCTCCTCCAGGTAGCCCAGGTCGGCCATCTTCTTGACCATCCAGGAGGTGGGGCTGATGACGTCCCAGTCGGTCGGGTTGCCGGCCGCCAGGTCGGGCCGGATGGTTCCGTAGAACTCCTCGTTGTCGTTGATCGACTCGACGTAGTGGACCTTGATGCCGGTCTGCTTGATGAAGGCATTCAGGGTCGGGTACTTCGTCGGGTCGGGAGCGGCGGTCTCGTCGATGTCGATGTAGAGCGGCCAGTTGGCCCACTCCAGCTGGGTCTTGGCCGGAGCGCAGGCTGCCAGCAGCGAGGGCAGGGTTAGCATCGCTCCGACCGCCAGGCCACCCTTCGCGCCGCGCCGCAGGAGGGTGCGGCGGGAGATCAGCTCGCGCCGAAACACCTGGTCGATGGCAAGCTCGATCTGGCTGCGCTCCGGGTCAGACATCGGTCTCTCCTTCCTCTGGTAGGTGCGGGTCACCCGCGACATGCTCAGCGGGCCCGCTGATGACGAAGGTGTGCTGTGGCTTCCAGGTGAGGTGGACGCGCTGGCCACCGGCCATCGCCTCGGAGGCGCCGGCGGTGTCCAGGTTCTGCGCATAGACCGTCAGCCGATGGCCATCGGCTGTCTGGATCACGTACTGGGTGCTGACCCCGATGTAGCTGGCGTCGAGGACGACGCCGGCCAGGGCGTTGAGGCCGTCCGAGGGACCTGCCTCGCCGGCCTCCACCCGCAGCTTTTCAGGGCGAACGCCCACGCGGACCGGGCCGCTGGCCGCCACCCCGTCGGCCGGGGCGCGGAGCACGGTGCCATCGCGCAGCCGGATGCTGACCAGGGCCCCGTCGTGCCCGGCGACCTCGCCCTCCAGCAGGTTCGAGACGCCCAGGAAGCCGGCCACGAACGGCGTGGTCGGCCGCTCGTAGAGCTCCTCTGGGTTGCCGAGCTGCTCGATCCGGCCGGCGCGCATCACCGCGATCCGGTCGGACATGGTCATCGCCTCTTCCTGGTCGTGGGTCACGTAGATGAAGGTGATCCCCACCTCGGTCTGGATCCGCTTGAGCTCCAGCTGCATCTGCTTGCGCAACTTCAGGTCGAGTGCGCCGAGCGGCTCGTCGAGGAGCAGCACCCGCGGGTGATTGATGAGAGCCCGCGCCAGCGCCACGCGCTGCTGCTGGCCGCCTGAGAGCTGCGACGGTTTCCGGGCTTCGTAGCCGGGCAGCTCCACCAGCTCGAGCATGGCGGTCACCTCGGAGGCGATCTGGTCGGTCGCCACCTTGCGGCGCCGCAGGCCGAAGGCAACGTTCTCGAAGACGGTCAGGTGCGGGAAGAGAGCGTAGTTCTGGAAGACCGTGTTGACGTCGCGCTTGAAGGGCGGCAGGCCCGTCACATCGGTCTCGCCCAGGTAGATCGCTCCCTCGCTTGGCTCCTCGAAGCCACCGATCATGCGCAGGGTCGTGGTCTTGCCGCAGCCGGACGGGCCGAGCATTGAGAAGAACTCGCCACGTTGAATTTCCAGCGACAGATCGTCGACCGCGACGACTTCGTGGAACCGCTTCGTGACCCGGTCGAGCCGGACGTCGATCTGGGGCGGCACGCCGATTCCTCGTGCGAGCGGGAGTCCCAGCAGCAGGGCCTCCGCGCCGATCTAGGGCGCGAGTATAGGACCGTGCGGCGAGCCGGTGTCAACGAAGGGGACTGCTAGACTCGCACCCGCTCGCCCACCGTTTCCACGAGGGTTTCGAACAGACCGATGGACTTCGGCCTCTCCCCGCAGCACGAAGAGATCCGGCGCACCGTCCGCACCTTCGCCGAGCGCGAGATCATGCCGGTCGCCGATGAGATGGAGCGCAGCGGCGAGTTCCCACACGACCTCGTGCGGCGGGCTGCCGAGCTCGGCCTGCTGGGCGTGCCGTACCCGGAGGAGGTGGGCGGCACCGGGCTCGACTCGCTGGCGTACGCGATCACGATCGAGGAGCTGTCGCGCGCCTCGGGAAGCATGGGGATCATCGTCAGCGCGCACACCAGCCTTGGGTGCAACCCGCTCTACCTGGCCGGCACCGATGAGCAGAAGGAACACTTCCTTCGGCCGCTGGCCAGCGGGGCCAGGCTCGGGGCGTACGGGCTCACCGAGGCCGAGGCGGGATCCGACTCACGCGGGACGCGCACCCATGCCCGGCGCGAGGGCGACGAGTGGATCCTCAACGGCAGCAAGCGCTTCATCACCAACGCCGGTGTGGCCGGCGTCTACATCGTCACCGCCGTCACCGATCGCGACGCGGAGAGCGGGCACATCAGCGCCTTCATCGTCGAGGCCGATGCCCCCGGCTTCTCGATCGGCCGGATGGAGGAGAAGATGGGGCTCCATGCCAGCCGTACCGGGGAGCTCCTCTTCGATGACTGCCGCATCCCCGCAGCCAACCTGCTCGGCGCCGAGGGCGAGGGGGACCGGCTCTTCCTGAAGACCCTCGACGGCGGCCGGATCGGGATCGGGGCCATGGCCCTCGGGCTGGCGCAGGCCGCCTACGAGGCGGCATCGGCCTATGCCAAGGAGCGGCAGCAGTTCGGGCGGCCGATCGCCTCGTTCCAGGGCGTGGCCTTCATGATCGCCGACATGGCGACCCAGATCGACGCGGCCCGCCTGCTCGTCTACCGCGCGGCGTGGCTCAAGGACCAGGGGCAGCCGTACACCACCGAGGCGGCGATGGCCAAGCTGTTCGCCTCAGAGGTGGCGCGGCAGGTGACCAACGACGCGATCCAGGTCCACGGCGGGTACGGGTACATCACCGAGTACCACGTCGAGCGCTACCTGCGCGACGCGAAGCTCACCGAGATCGGCGAGGGAACCAGCCAGATCCAGCGCCTGGTGATCGCCCGCAACCTCCTCGGCATCCGGGCGATGTAGTCGGGTCGGCTGGGAGGCGCCCCCCTGGCCGGCCTGTCGTGGCCGCTCGTGCAGCACGAAGGGGTCTGACGCGCCAGCACGGCCCCGCTGCCGGTCAAAGATCCCGGGCAAATGCCACGAACGCGTCGAGGGACTCGGGGTTGGTGAGGGATCCGCGTGACGCGGCTGCATCCGGGGGAGTGCCGCCCAGGATCCGCTTGACCGGGACCTCCAGCTTCTTCCCGGAGAGCGTCCGAGGGATGGCCGGCACGGCCACGATCCGATCGGGCGCGTGGCGCGGCGAGAGCGCGCGGCGCAGCTCGGCCACGATCCGCGCTCGGAGCTCATCGGTCAGCTCAGAGCCGTCGCGCAGGGCGACGAAGAGGAGGAGCTGATCGGTCTCCTCCAGGTGGATCACGACGCTGTCGGCCACCTCGGGCAACGCCTCGACCACTGCGTAGAACTCGGCTGTGCCGATCCGCACCCCGCCGCGGTTGAGGGTCGCGTCCGAGCGCCCGCTGATGACGCACGTCCCGCGCCCGCTGATCGTGATCCAGTCGCCGTGGCGCCAGACGCCGGGGTACTGCTCGAAGTAGGCCGCGCGGTAGCGCAAGCCATCGGGGTCATTCCAGAAGGCCACCGGCATGGATGGCATCGGCGCGGTGATCACCAGCTCTCCCTGCTGGCCGATGAGCGGGCGACCCTCGGGGTCGAAGGCCTCGATCCGGCAGCCGAGGTGGCGACAGCTGATCTCGCCCTCCCACACCGGGACGAGCGGGGAGCCGCCGACGAACGCCGTGCACACATCCGTCCCGCCCGACACGCTCTGCAGCTGCAGGCGCTCGCCGACCGCTTCGTAGACCCAGCGGAAGCCCTCCGTGGGAAGCGGGGCTCCCGTCGAACCGATGCCGCGCAGCCCCGAGAGGTCGAGATCGCGCCCCGGCGTCAGTCCGGCCTTGCGGCAGGCCATCAAGAACGGCGCGCTCGTCCCGAAGAAGGTGATCCGCTCATCGGCCGCCAGGCGCCAGAGGGCGTTCAGATCGGGATGGCCCGGCGCGCCGTCGTAGAGCACCAGGCTGGCATCGACCAGCAGGCCCGATGCCAGGTAGTTCCACATCATCCAGCCAGTGGTCGTGAACCAGAAGAAGCGATCTTCCGGCCCCAGGTCGTGGTGCAGCGCGTGGATCTTGAGATGCTCGAGCAGGATCCCGCCATGGCCGTGGACGATCGGCTTGGGGAGGCCGGTGGTGCCCGAGCTGTAGAGGACGTACAGGGGATGGTCGAAGGGGACCTGCTCGAACTCCAACGGCCCGATCTGGGCGGTGAGCTCGGACCAGCCGAGCGTTCCATCGGGCGGCTGGGCATCGGCGTCGAGGTAGGGGAGGACCACCGTGGCCGACAGCCCGGGAAGGGCCGCGCGGACGGCCGCCAGCTCATCGGTCCGGTCGACGACCCGTCCGGCATACCGATAGCCATCGATCGCGAGCAGCACCTTGGGCTCGACCTGACTGAACCGATCGACCACGCTGCGGGAGCCGAACTCGGGCGCACAGGAAGTCCAGATGGCCCCCAGGCTGGCGGTCGCCAGCAGCGCGACGATCGCCTCCGGCACGTTGGGCAGGATCGCAGCCACCCGGTCGCCGGGTCCCACCCCCAGGCGCTGGAGACCGGCGCGAACCCTGGCCACGGCGTCCCGGAGCTCGCCGACCGTCAGCGTTGATCGTTCGCGTGACTCGGAATGGGCGATCAGGACGTTGTCGTTGTCAGCGCGCGACACAAGCCGCAGGGCGTGCTCCGCCCAGTTCAGCCTGACCTCGGGGAACCAGACTGCGCCGGGCATCCGTGGATCGGCCAGGACGCGGCCGACCGGCGTGCTGGAACGCACCTCGCCGAAGTCCCAGACCGAGCGCCAGAACCCCTCGAGGTCGTCGACGGACCAGTGCCACAGCTCGTCGTAGTCGGCGAACGTTCGGCCACGGCCCGCCATCCACTCGAGGTAGCGGCCGATCCGAGTGCGCTCTCGCACGTCGGCCGCTGGCTGCCACAGGATCTCGGGCTCGGCCATCGACCGATGATGGCAGAGAGGCGGCACGGACGGTCGGTACACTCGGGGCCATGCCCCTCGTCCGTCCATTCCGCGGCCTCGGCTACGCGCTCGACCGATACGCGGTCGACGCCACGGCGGGTGGTCGCCTCGCAGACCTGACGGACGTTGTCTGCCCGCCGTACGACGTCATCTCACCGGTACAGCAGGCCTCGCTGCTCGCCCGGGACCCCCACAATGCGGTCCGCCTGGAGTTGGCGCCCGAGCCCGATCCCCACGCGGCTGCCGCCCGGACCCTTGCCGCCTGGCAGGCGGATGGGACGCTCGAGCGGCGAGCCGCGCCATCGGCCTACGACTACAGCTTCGCGCGACCGGCGACGCCCGACGAGCCCGCCGTGCACGGCGTCCTGGCGCGTGTCCTGCTGGAGCCATTCGGCGCCGATGTGCGCGCGCACGAGCACACCTTCGCCGGCCCGAAGGCCGATCGGCTGGCACTGCTGCGCGCCACCCACACGCAGCTCTCGCCGATCCTGGCCATCTATTTCGATGGCTCCGAGGACTACCGCCAGGTGATGAGCCAGCCGGGAAACGATGCATGGCGCGCCCGCGACGACGACGGGCTGCTGCACACGCTCGCCGCCCGGGACCCCGATGAGCAGCTGAGCAGCTTCCTCTCGCGGCAGCGCCTCTTCATCGCGGACGGGCATCACCGCTACGAGACCGCTCTCGCCTACCAGGCTGAGGTGCGAGCCGACCCACACGTGGCAGATGCTCCGCCCGGCGAGCTGCCCGCGGACTGGGTGATGGTGGTGCTTGTCAACGCCGAGTTGGAGGAGCTCGAGATAAGACCCACCCATCGGCTCCTCCTGGAGGCTGACGTGGAGGCGCTTGCCTCGCTGGGAGCGGGGACAGACCCGTTGTGGGCGGCCATACCCGTGGCGCCGGAGGAGCTGCCCACACGCCTGGCAGCCCTGGGCAGCGACGACCGGGCAGTCTTCGGCCTGGTGCTGCCGGGGGATCAGGGGTTCCTGCTGGTCGGGAATCGGGACGCGATCGCCGAGCGAATGCGACGGGAGCGGACGGGTGAGGCGGTGCGCACCCTGGACCTGGCGATCCTGCACACCGCGATCCTCGGCGATCGGCTGGGGATCGATCTGGCGTCTTCCGACGCGGAGGATCGGGTGGCCTACACTAGGGACGAGGCGGAGGCTCTCGCCGCCGTGGCGCGCGGAGCGGCCAAGGCCGCGATCCTCGTCCGTCCCACCAAGCTCGAGCAGCTCGCCGCCGTGGCGAACGCCGGCGAGGTGATGCCTCACAAGTCGACCTACTTTTACCCCAAGCTTCTGACGGGCATGGTCTTCCACTCACTCGAGGACAGCTGATCCGTGGTCCAGGCCATCAAGCGCGACGAGGTCTACATCGAGCCGGAGGGGATCTACGTCGAGACCCAGCAGCCGGAGCGCCGCAGCCGCAAGCCTCCACTCCTCCTCGTCCACGGCGCCTTGACCGGGTCGTGGCTCTGGTCGAGCTTCGGGGCCTATTTCGCCGAGCGCGGGTGGGAAGCCCACGCCATGAACCTCAGGGGCCACTACACCTCGGACGTCGCCGACCTTGGCGAGACGACGATGCGCGACTACGCGACCGATATCGGCATAGCCGTCCGCCAGCTGGGATCGGCGCGCTGGCCGGAATGCTCTACGCCGAGCGCAACCGGGTGCTGGGGCTCGTCCTCCTGGCACCCTCCCCGCCGGCCGGGGCGCTCCCGCGCAGGCCGTCCGAGCACGAGCTCAAGGCCGTGCCTCCTGTCTATGACGCCACCTGGTGGGGCTGGCTGCAGCCATGGGACCGCCTGGCTGACGCGATGCCCGACATGAACGACGACGAGCTGGAAAAGATGCAGGAGATGCTCGCTGGCGCGCGCGAGTCCGGCAGCGCCCGGCGCGAGCGGATGCTGGGCGTCCCGGTCGATGCCTCGCTCATCTCGGTCCCGACCCTGGTGATCGGCGCCGGCCTGGATGACGTCATCCATCCTGCCGAGGCGCGACGCACCGCTGACCTGCTGGGAGCCACCTACGAGTACTTCCCGTCAGCCAGCCACTTCGGACTGGTGATGGGCTCGGAGAGCTGGCCGCAGGTTGCCGGCTCGGTGCTCGGCTGGCTCGAGGAGCGGCGCCATGCCATGGTCGCCGCGCTCATGACCGCCGGCACGGCGCGCTGAGCCGCTGGGGATCGGTCACAGCCATGTTCGGTTCGCCATGAAGCGCAAGCGCGACCGTGAGCGCGACGAGGCGACCGCGCGGGAACAGGCGGAGCGTCGCCGCGAGACGCTCCTCTCCGATCTGAGGGCCAGGCTCGGCTCGGTACCGCCACCGGAGGAGCCCGAGCAGCCGGTGGAGCCTGAGCAGCCGGAGCCCGCGCAGGAGCCCGAGCCCGCGGAGGAGCCCGAGCCCGCGCAGGAGCCGCGACCGCGCGAGGAGCATGACGAACCCGGCCCGGACGACACAGGGACCGCTTGACGCCGATAGTGTCGCGATATATCGTGACACGACGTGAAGCCACGAGAGCAGGAACACGAGATGGTCGACCCAATGAACCGAGCGGATCGTGCACGGCTGCGCGAGATCTTCGACCCGCTGCGCGTCGGACGCGCCATGGCTCGCCACGGAGTGAGGCCAGCCATTCTGGCTGTCCTGGCCAAGGCACCGATGCACGGCTACCAGGTCATGCAGGAGCTCGAGCAGCTGAGCGGAGGCCGATGGCGCCCGAGCGCCGGATCGGTCTACCCGATCCTCCAGCAGCTCGAGGATGAAGGCATGGTCCGCAGCCGGGAGCAGGACGGACGCCGCGTCTACACCCTGACGGTGGCCGGCGCTGCCGAGGCCGAACGGAGCCCGCTGCGCAGGCATCCCTGGTTCGACGCACGCGGCGGAAAGCGATCGATGGACCTGCGCCGCCTTGCGGTACAGCTGGTCGGAGGCGCGATCCAGGTGAGCCGGGTCGGATCCGAAGAGGCCCAGGCACAGGCGCGGGAGATCCTGATCGATGCCCGACGCCGGATTTACGGCCTGCTGGCAGACGACGACGGCGAGCCGCTCCAGGCAGCGAGCCGCGACAAGGAGGCGGTGCAGTGACCGGCGACGCGGTCATCACCGCTGAGCAGCTGGTAAAAAGCTACGGCGAGGTCGAGGCGGTCAAGGGGATCGACCTGGAGGTCAAGGCGGGCGAGGTCTTCGGCTTCCTGGGTCCCAACGGGGCCGGCAAGTCGACGACCATCAACGTCTTCTGCACGCTCCTCCTGCCGAGCGCCGGACGGGCCACGGTGGCCGGGCTGGACGTGGTGGCGCATCCGGACGAGGTGCGCGCAAACATCGGGCTCGTCTTCCAGGACCCCTCGCTCGACGACCAGCTGACCGCGCGCCAGAACCTGGAGTTCCACGCCTTCATCTACGACGTGCCTGCCACCCAGCGCAAGGAGCGGATCGACGAGGTGCTCGAGATGGTCGAGCTGACCGATCGGGCCGGCTCGCAGGTACGCACCTTCTCGGGCGGTATGCGCCGGCGGCTCGAGATCGCGCGTGGCGTACTCCACACCCCGCACGTCCTCTTCCTGGACGAGCCGACGCTGGGCCTCGACCCGCAGACACGCCGCCACATCTGGAGCTATCTCCAGGAGCTCCGCCGCCGAGCGGGGATCACCATCTTCATGACCACCCACTACATGGACGAGGCGGAGTTCTGCGATCGGATCGCGATCATCGACGGCGGCAAGATCGTGGCACTGGGCACGCCCGATGAGCTCAAGGCGATGGTCGGTGGCGACATCGTCACCTTCTCGAGCGCCGACAGCGCGACCGCGGCCGCAGAGCTCGGGCGGGTCTTCAGCCTCGAGCCCCAGATCGACAATGGAACGGTCCGGGTCGAGGTGGCCGATGGCGCCGGCTTCGTCCCGCAGCTCGTGCGCGAGCTGAGCGTGCCGGTGACCTCGGTCTCGTTCCACCGGCCAAGCCTGGACGACGTGTTCATCAAGCTCACCGGACACGCCATCCGTGAGGAAGAGTCAAGCTCCAAGGATCAACTGCGGATGATGGGCCGCATGTGGGGAAGAGGTGGACGCCGATGACGACACAGGATCAGCTGCTCGGCCAGCGGGCCGGCCTGAGCGAAACCGGGACGCGACGGCCCCGGGTGGGCCGCGCCACGCTGCGCGCGATCTACATCATCTGGTACCGCGACGTGGTGCGGTACGTCAGGGATCGGACCAGGCTCGTCGCCTCGCTGGCCCAGCCGCTCCTCTACCTGCTCATCTTCGGCACCGGGCTCAGCTCGGCGCTGGGCGGAGGCTTCGCCGGCACCTCCGGCGGGCTCACCTATACCCAGTTCATCTTCCCCGGCGTCATCAGCATGACGGTCCTCTTCACCGCCATGTTCGGCGCCATGTCGATCGTGTGGGACCGCGAATTCGGCTTCCTCAAGGAGATCCTGGTGGCGCCCATCGATCGGTCGGCGGTGGCCATCGGCAAGGCCCTCGGAGGCGCCACCCAGGCCATGGTCCAGGGGCTGATCCTGCTGGTCCTGGCGCCCGTCATCGGCGTCAAGCTCACCCTCCTGAGCATCATCGAGCTGGTGCCGCTCGTCTTCCTGCTGGCCTTCACCCTCTCGGCGCTGGGGGTGGTGATCGCGGCCCGCCTGAAGTCGATGCAGGGCTTCCAGATGGTGATGAACTTCCTGATGATGCCGATCTTCTTCCTCTCCGGCGCGCTCTTCCCCATGTCGGGCCTGCCGGCCTGGATGACGGTGCTGACCCGCCTCGACATCGCCAGCTACGGGATCGACCCGATCCGACGGGTCGTCCTTGGCGGCGCCGGCGTGCCGAACGCCGCGCTCGACAAGCTCGGACTGACCCTTTTCGGAAACCCGCTGCCGATCCTGGTCGAGGCGCTCATCCTGCTGGCAGTCGGGGTCGTCTTCCTGGCCTTCGCGGTCCAGGCCTTCCGCCACCGCGACTGAGCTCGGCGGCCACCCGCTCGTTGGGCGGCCCGAGAGACCGTTGCTATACTCGGGCCCGCCCGGGACGCATGCCGCATTCGTCTAGAGGCCTAGGACACCGCCCTCTCAAGGCGGAGACCACCGGTTCGAATCCGGTATGCGGTACCAACCTCCGCTTCGAGCCCCGATTTCGAGCGTGAATCGAGGCTGTTGGCTTCAGGCGGTCGCCTCCTGGGGGACATCTCCCTGCTGAAGGATCCGGATCGCGTTGCCGAACGGATCGCGGACGCCCATGTCGGTCCCGTAGAAGTGCTCGGTGGGCTCCTGGGTGAAGTCGGTGACGCCGCGCGCCTTCAGGGTCTCGTACAGGCCGCGGGCATCGTCGGTGACGAAGACGAGGCCGCCGAGGGCGCCCTTGGTGATGAGCTCGCGGAGCTGTGCCGCGGTCGCCTCGTCGTGCAGCGGCGGGCCCGGCTGCTCCAGCGAGATCTCGGTACCCGGCTGGCCCGGAACGCGGACCGTCAGCCAGCGGTAGTCGCCCTGGCGGACGTCGTTACCCTTCTCGAGGCCAAGCTTGTCGACATAGAAGCCGAGCGCCTCCTCCTTGTCGAGGACGTAGATCGAGGCCACGTTGAGCTTCGTGATCATCGCGTTTCTCCTTCGGTCGAGGTGACCTTCACCCTACGCGAGCTCCCGCGGCAGTGGCTTCTCCGAAACTGCTCGATTGGATGACCTCGTTCGCCCCCACCCGCGGTCGCATCGCCGTCAGCTGAACGCAATGGGGAGCCACGATTGGCCCATTCCCTATGCGGTAGACCGACGGCGTCTCGCCGACGATCTCACGAAAGGTGCGGCTGAAGGTACCGAGACTGCTGAAGCCGACGTCGAGGCAGATGTCCGTCACGCTGCGGTCGGTCTCGCGCAGGAGGAACATCGAACGCTCCACCCGCCGGCGCTGCAGGTATCGGTGCGGAGTCTCCCCGAACACGGCCCGGAAGCTGCGGATGAAGTGCGCCTCGGAAACGTGGGCCACCGCGGCCACGGCGCGGACGTCGAGCGGCTCGGCGTAGGCGCGGTCCATGGCGTCTCGGGCCCGCAACAGGCGCCGGTTCGATTCCTCGACTTCCCGGCTCACGGTGGAAGGCTACGCTATCAGCGGCGTCTGCTCAGCCCGCACCTCAGCCGCTGAACCCACGTTCGGGTCCGGTCACGCGCCCGCTGCGAGGATGTCGTGCCAGCTAAGGCTCTTCCCAAGGCAAGAAGTATCTGGCGCGCTGGGTGGAGAATCGTGAGATGAGCGTCAATGTCCCGCCGCGGGGGACGCGCGGCGTCCCGTTTCCCCGGCTTCCTGGATGGTTAGCCAGCCTCGCCAGCCGGATGCAGCTGCGCCAGTTCCGCCGGCGTCGCGGCGGGCGCACCCAGGGCGGGCTCCACACCTTCGTGCTGGAGACGATCGGCGCCAGGTCTGGCCAGCCGCGGACCGCGCTGCTCGGCTACATCGAAGAGTCGGATTCGACATGGCTCGTGATCGCCTCGCTCGCTGGGGCCGCTCGCCACCCTGCCTGGCTCTACAACCTGGCCAGGCATCCGGAGGCGACAATCGAGTTTGCGGACGAGCGCCGCGTTCCGGTGCGCGCTGAGACGCTTGCTGGCGTGGATCTCGAGTCAGCTTGGGCACGCATCGCGATCGAGGCGCCCGAGTACGACAAATACCGATCGAAGACCGATCGCGAGATCCCCGTCCTCCGACTGCGTCGCCGCTGAGGCCGTTGGTTCCATAGACTTCGGCCGATGAAGGCACGAACGATCGACGATTACCTGGTCGGGGTGCCGGAGCTTCAGCGCGGGGCACTCGAACGCCTTCGAGCCCAGATCCGGACCGCCGCACCGGACGCCGAGGAGGGGATCAGCTACGGGATGCCGGCGTTCAAGCTCGATGGCCGATTCTTCGTGGGCTTCGGCGCCGGCAAGGACCACCTCTCCCTGTACGCGGGAAAGGCGCCTCTCGAGGCGTTCAAGGCAGAGCTCGGCGGCTATCGGCTCTGGAAGGGGACCATCAACTTCAAGGCCGATCGACCACTCCCAGCGGATCTCGTCACCAGGCTCGTCGAGTTCCGCATTGCGGAATTTCGCGAGCGCGACCGCTAGCGTCGAAATCCGCTCCGGGTTGCGACGGCTGCCGGGTGTACGCTGCGCGCATGGGCGAGCTGGTCGACCTGCCGACTCCGCGCAGCCGATGGTTCGTCGATGCCCGCGGCCGCTCCCTGAAGGCGACGTGGCACGCCGAAGCTGATCTCGTCGTGCTGAGCTTGTGGGAAGGCGACCGATGCATCGGGACGTTTCAGTTGCCCGCCGGCGACGCCCCGCAACTGATGGTCCTCCTCGCCAGGGCGGTTGAGGAATGGGCGGCCCACCCTCCGCACGCCGGGGCGAAGCACGGGGCCCCCTAGCGGACCCTCACTCCGCGCTCGGAGCCACGCTGCGGCTGCGCGGCACCCCCGGGTGTGAAGGTTCGTCGGGGCGCAGCCGGACACCGCGCAGCAGCTGAGCGTTGAACGCCACCACGATCGTCGAGACGCTCATGACCAGGGCGCCGATGCTCATCGGCAAGATGAAGCCGATGGGCGCCAGCAGCCCGGCTGCGACGGGAATGGCAATCGCGTTGTAGCCGGTCGCCCAGACCAGGTTCTCGACCATCTTGCGGTAGGTCGCGCGGCTCAGCTCGATGGCGCCCGCCACGTCGCGAGGGTCATCCCGGACCAGCACGATTCCGGCCGACTCGACGGCCACGTCGGTCCCGGCGCCAATGGCGATTCCGACATCGGCCTGGGCCAGCGCGGGAGCGTCGTTGACTCCGTCGCCGACCATCGCCACCCTCGTCCCGCCCGCCTGGAACTGCCGGACGGCAGCGGCCTTATCGCCGGGGAGCACCTGGGCCGTGACCTCATTGATCCCGATCTGCCGCGCGACCGCGTCGGCGACCGACTGGGCGTCGCCGGTGATCATCGCCACCCGCAGCCCCATCCGACGGAGCGTCAGGACAGCCTGAGCCGATTCGGGCCGAATCTCATCCTCGAGCGCGAGTGCGCCGATGACCGATCCATTGGCGAGGACATGGAGGACCGTCTGGCCATGAGCGGCCCAGGCATCGGTCGTGGAGGTCAGCTCGGCGGGGACGTCGACGCCAAGCTCGGCCATGAGTGCCGGCCCTCCCACCTGAACCTGGCGTCCGTCGATCGTGGCGCGGGTGCCGCGACCGGGGAGCGATTCGAAGTCGTTCGCCCGGCTGGGGGCGATCCCTCGATCCAATGCCCCTCGCACGACAGCCCGAGCCAGGGGATGCTCGGAATCGGCCTCGACCCCGGCCGCCAATGCGAGGAGGGCGCTCTCGTCCATGCCGGTCGAGGCCACCGCTGCCACCCGCGGCTCGCCTCGGGTCAGCGTGCCGGTCTTGTCGAAGATGACCACCTGCAGCTCGCGCGCCCGTTCGAGCGCCAATCGGTCCTTGACGAGCAGGCCGTTGCGAGCACCGAGCGTGGTGCTGATCGCGATCACCAACGGGATCGCCAGCCCGAGCGCGTGCGGGCAGGCGATGACCAGCACCGTCGCCGCCCGGATGAGGGCCTCCTCCGGTTGGCCGAGCGCGATCCAGACGGCGAGCGTCAGGATCCCGGCGCCCAAGGCAACGAAGAAGAGGAGCGCCGCGGCCCGGTCGGCCAGAACTTGCGCCCGGCTGTTCGAGGCCTGGGCTTCGCTGACGAGCCGCATGATGCCGGAGAGCGCGGTCTGGTCCCCGACCGCGGTGACGCGGACCCGCAGGCTGCCATCGGCGGCGACGGTACCCGCTACGACCGACGAGCCCGGCTCCTTGGGAATCGGCCTCGATTCACCGGTGATCATCGACTCGTCGACATCGGCCGCACCCTCGGACACATCGCCGTCGGCGGGGATGCGACCGCCCGGTCGCACCAGGACCACGTCGCCAACGCGAAGGGCGTCGAGCGGCGCCATCTCGGTGCCGTCAGGAGTCAGGCGCTCGGCGGAGTCGGGGAGGAGCTCGGCCAGGGCGCCGAGCGCACCCTGGGCCTGCATGATGGAGCGCATCTCGAGCCAGTGGCCGAGGCTCATCACCGTGATCAGGGTGGCGAGCTCCCACCAGACATCGACGCTGAAGATGCCGATGGTGGCCGCCCAGCTGGCGATGAACGCAACGACGATCGCCAGGCTGATCAGGGTCATCATCCCCGGCAGCCGATCCCGCAGCTCTGACCGCGCCCCATTGAGGAAGACCCTGCCGCCGTACAGGAAGATGGCGCTTCCCAGGATCGGTGGAATCCACGTCGAGCCCGGGAAGACCGGGGCGGTGTACCCGAGCCAGATCTGCACTTCTGGACTCCAGGCCACGACCGGGAGCGTCAGGAGGAGAACGACCCAGAACTGGCGTCGGAAGGCGTCGGGATCGTGGCCCGCATGCGCCCCGTGGCCGGCGTGGCCAGGGTGCTCGCCGTGGGCGTCGTGGTTCATCGGCATGTCATGGCCGGCATGGGCGTCGTGGTTCATCGGCATGTCATGCCCGGCATGGGCGTCGTGGTTCATCGGCATGTCATGCCCGGCATGGGCGTCGTGGTTCATCGGCTCATAGGCTATCGCAGGGAAGATTCGGTGCCATCCGGCAACCTTCTCCACCAGGTTTTGGAGACCTGTCCACCCCGGACCCCCTTGTGGAAATAAATGTGGACAAGTTCGTGGACATACCCCCTTCGCAAGGCCGATCCGGACCAATACTATTCGGCGCCAGCGCGTATTCTCCGGCCCCGCGATCACCCTCGGTCCCGGACCGGTTCGCCCAACTCAAGCCTCGCCAGCAGGGAGCAGACGGATGTACCAGCGGCCTCACGCGGCCTCGAACGGGTCGCTCCCGGACGGATCAACTGTCGAGTCGCCGCCGCCGCACGTGATCGAATTCATCCGCTTCTGCCACCATCGACGGAGGGTCGGCTGGCCCGAGCTCTACGACGAAATGTGTGCAGTTGCCGGTCGTCGCGAGTTCAATGGCTGGGATCACGATCAATTCGAAGCCCACGGTTTGACCTTCAGCCTGTTCGAGATGCCGAGGCTGGCAGGCTGGGTGCGAACGGTCCTCGCCTCGCAGTCCGAGCCCACCGAGGTGGTCCCGATGGCCCCGGCCATCGCCTAGCGCAACCCCCTGGTCGAAGGCCGACTGGCCCCGCAGGCGGCGCTACCCGGCGCACAACGCTTCCCCCGTTGCGCAAAGGCAACGCCCTTCTTTCTGCGCCTGCGAAGTTGTCCACATACGTACGTACTGGGCACCTCACTAATCCACAATCGGGCATCCGGAGGCGCCCTCGGGGGTACTCAGTACGTATGGCGGCGGGCCATCTCCCGTTCGATCATCCGCTCCATGACGAGGTACTTCTCGATCCGGCGGCGGAGCTCGTTTGCCTCGGGCGTGTAGAGATGAACGAACTGCTGGAGCTCCAATGAGAGCTTGCGGCTGAACATCCGGGCATGATCGAGGTTGCGGCGCAGGAGGACCTGGTCCATGCGCCGAAGGTGCTCCTCGTTGAGCAGGTCCTCGTCGCGCAGCAGCTGCTTGTCGACCTCGATCTGGGTCGGCTGAAGCTGGACCGGGGCGATGATCGGCTCGTCGGCCATGTCCCTGGCAGTCTAGCAACGTTGCCCGGCTATCCTTTGGCGGGGTCCCCGTAGCTCAGTGGACCAGAGCGGCTGCCTTCTAAGCAGCGGGTCGCAGGTTCGAATCCTGCCGGGGACGCTCCGACGCTGACCGCGCCCCGCACCCAGGATGGTTTCGATGTGATCGTTCACACGCGCGTCGAGAGCGCCCATCTCGCCGGCAACCTGCTTGGTGATCCGTCCGAACGAGACCTGTTCGTCTACCTGCCGCCGGGGTATGAGGCCTCGAAGCGCCGATACCCTACGGCCTACCTGCTGCACGCCAACGGCGAGACCGCTGCGCAGGTCGTGAGCCCCCCGAGCGATGGGGTGCGCTGGAAGCCGCCGATCCAGGACGTCCTCGACCCGGTCTTCGGGCGCATGGGCGTGCCACCGATGATCGTCGCCATTCCGGACGGCGCGTCGCGCTGGGGGTGCGGCCAGTGGGTGGACTCGCCGGTAACGGGCGACTTCGAGCAGTACGTGCTGCACGACGTGATCCCGACTGTCGACGCTGCCTACCGGACGATCCCGCACGCAGGCAGTCGGGGGGTGTTCGGTTTCTCGTCGGGGGGCTTCGGAGCGTGGAACCTTGGCTCGCGCCATCCGGACGTCTTCGGTGCGCTGGCCATGCTGTCGGGCGACTCGTTCCTGGACCTGACCCACAAGTTCATCCTCTACAAGTACCTCGACAGCATCTGGCCCAAGGCCCCCAACGGCCCGGTCAAGGGGAACGTCTGGTCGGAGCTCGTCTACGACTACTCCGCGACCTACTCACCCAATCCTGATAACCCGCCGTTCCACGTCGACCTGCCCGTGGCCTGGCCCAGTGGAGAGCTGCGCCAGGAGGTCTGGGATCGCTGGCTGAGGTTCGATCCGGTGGTCAATGTCCACGACCGACTGGACAACCTCCGGCAGCTGGCAGGCATCCTGCTCGATGTCGGGGACCAGGACGACTACAGCCTGCACTGGGGTCATCGCGTCCTCAGCCATCGGCTCCGGGAGGCGGGGATCGCGCACAGAGCCACCGAGAACCCGGGGAACCACGGTGGTCGTCGGAACGAGCGATTTCAGGTGGCGCTCAAGTGGATGTCGCGCGTCCTGCGACGCCGCTGACCTACATCTCGGCGATGCGCTGTGGTGCCATGCGCGGTCCGTAGCGGGGCGCCTGCAGCCCGCTCGCCTCCAGGAGCCGCTGCACCCGCCCGCGCTGACCGTGGTACGGCTCCAGGAGCTGAAGCATCCGAGCGTCGTCGGCGCGCGGCTCGCGAGCCAGGGCCCAGCCGACGAGGTTCGGCAGGTGGTAGTCGCCGACGCTGACCGCGTCCGGATCACCGAAGGCCACCCTCGCCACCTCGGCAATGGTCCACGGACCGATGCCCGGCACCGCCCGGAGGCGGCGGAGGGCCTCGTGGTCGTCCAGTCCCTCCAGGCGCGGAGCGAGCCGTGCGGCCGCGATGATCACCTCGGAGCGGCGGCGCTCCAGCCCGAAGCGATGGAAGGCGAAGTAGGGTAGCCCGGCCAGGACCGATGCGGTCGGCGCCAGTCGCAACCCCCCGGGCCCCGGAGCCGGCTCGCCGTATGCACGCACGATACCGCGGAACGCCGCCCGCGCCTCGGTGCCGGTCACCTTCTGCTCGCAGATCGCCGGCAAGAGAGCCTCGAATGGGCGGTTGGTGCGGGGCAGGCGCAGCCCGCGATTGCGTCGCGCAAGCTCGGCGATGAGCCGGTGGCGCGGCTTCAGCTGCGACGGATCGTCGTTGGCGCCGATCAGGTCGGCGGCGCCATCAAGCGCCCTGCCGGCACCCGGTCCCCAGGCAGTGACGGAGATGCCGCCGTCGGCTTCGGCGAGGCGCAGCGTTGCCGGCCCGCCAGCTGTTCGCGTGGCGCGCCAGATCCCATCGGACTCGAAGCGGATCGTCGGGTCACCCGAACCATGGGCGATGGGCGCCAGGGTGCGGATCAGATCAATCGGGTCACTCAAAGGGACGAGCAGCTCGGCATCGGGGCCCATCGTCGCGCGGGGAACGGACATGCTCAGCGCCGCATGCTCAGGACGATCGGTGCCTCCGAGCGCTGCGCCGCCTCGAACTCCTCGCGGGATCGGACGCCGCGATAGCCCTCGGCCACGACCAGCTGCCCGCAGATCCCTCCCAGCGAATTGCCCGGTCCGGGGAGGAGGAGGACGTCGGGCGCGTCCTCGCGGAGCGCGACGTGCACGCTCAGCGCGAATCGGTATGGGGTGGTCACCTGCTGCCCGAGCGTGTAGTCACGCAGCGCAGCGGGATCGGTGGAGAGCGGCGTCCAGCGCGCCCCACGGCCGTCGACCATGGTGGCCGATGGCGCTCGCCAGCCGAGCCCTCCGAGGCGCTTCCTGGCCGCGCGCGCCACGTGGGCGACGAGCGGCGTGTGGTACGGGCCGTGCTGCGACAGGCGCAGCGGGAAGAGCCGCTCGCCGACGCGGACGGGTGTGAGGCCGTTCAGCAGCCGCGCCACGCCGGCCTCGTCGCCGGCCAGGACCGCATAGCCGCCCAGGTCGATGCTCTCGTGGACGTGGCCGTCCCCGTTGCGGCTGGGGGCCTCGAGCACCGCACTGATCGCGGCGCGGAGCCGCGGGTCGGGCCGCCAGGCCGCATCGGTCAGTGGGTAGATGACCTGGCCCCCCGGGCCGCCCTTCGGGAGTGGTTCCTGCTGCAGGATCGACATCTCCTGGACGAGGCGAAAGGCGTCGTCGAAGGCGAGCGCTCCGGTCACGGCCAGGGCCGTGTACCAGCCCAGCGAGTTGCCGATCACCGCGCTGATGTCGTAGTCATGGGCAGCTGCCTCCGCATCGATGAGCGACACCAGGAAGATGAGCGGCGAGGCATTGACCGGCTGCAGGTGGCGCGCCGGGTCGAAGCGCGGGGACTGGTCGAGGGAGAGGAGCGGCTCGAGCTTGTACTCGGCGCGCAGCTGTTCGGCGCGGACGACCCATGGATGGTTGTCCGGCAGGGAGCCAAGCGAGGTCGAGGAATAGGAGCCGCGCCCGGGACAGGCCAGGACGGCGCGATCGGTCATGTCCGAGCGAGCCCGGTCACGGCAGTCAAGGCCGAGGCCACGATCTGGTCGGTCCCCACCAGCACGGCGTTCGCGGCGCTTCCCAGCGGCACGAAGCTGTCGACCGCTCGGATCGAGGCAAGCCGATGCCCGATGCCTGCCTCGGCGAGGTCGGCCACCAGCGCATCGGCCACCCCGCCGCCCGTTCGGCGGCACTCGTCGACGATCAGCACGGAGCCGGTGACGGCGGCGTGCTCGCGGATCGCCTCGAAGGGGAGCGGGCTCAGCCAGCGCAGGTCGAGCACCTCGACACTGATCCCGTGGTTCTCGCGCAGACGCCGCGCGGCCTGCAGCGAGAGGCGCAACCCGTTCGCATAGCTGACGATCATCACGTCCGCCGGCTCGGTATCGGGCGGCGCGTAGACGCCGATCTGCCCCGGCAGCAACGTCGATGGCGGAGCGGGGTACTCCGTCAGCCAGCCGCCGTCCCCATCGGCGTACAGGTCCTTCTCGTGGTAGAGCGCGATCGGCTCCAGGAAGACCACCACCCGCCCTTCTTCCGCGGCTGCCGCGATCGCCCCGCGCAGCATGCGTGCCGCATCGTCGCCGCGGGCCGGGACGGCCAGGATCAGGCCCGGGATGTCCCGCAGCGCCCCAACGCTGTTGTCGTTGTGGAAGTGGCCTCCGAAGCCCTTCTGATAGGCAAGCCCTGGGACGCGCACCACCATCGGGTTGCGGAACTGGCCCGAGCTGAAGAACTGGAGGGTCGCTGCCTCGCCGCGCAGCTGGTCAAGGGCGTTGTGCAGGTAGGCCAGGTACTGAATCTCTGGCATCGGCAGCATCCCGATGTGGGCCGCACCCTGCGCGATACCCAGGATGCTCGTCTCGTCGAGCAGGGTGTCGAAGACCCGCCCGACTCCGAATCGGCGCTGCAGGCCGTTGGTGACGTTGTAGACGCCGCCCTTACGGCCCACGTCCTCGCCGAACACGATCAGCTCCGGCCGGCGCGCCAGCTCATCGGCCATGGCCGCGTTCAGGCAGCCGGCCAGGGTGCGTGCGTTCGGGCCGGGCACCTCCTCGGGAAGCGTGCCGTCGAAGAGCTCGCGCCGGGCTGCGGGGTCAAGGACCGGCCGCGCCGCGCGGCCCGCGACCCGCTCCGAGTGCCATGGGGCGAGGGGAGCGACCACCTCCTCGGTGGTCGACAGCCGCGGGCGATGGGTCGCCTCCTCCGCGGCTGCCCGAACCCTCGTGCGGGTCTCCTCCAGGAGAGCAGCGATCTCTTCGGCCGTGGCGGCCCCCGTTTCGATCAGGCGCCGGGCGTTGCGCACCAGCGGGTCACGCGCCTCGATGGCGGCGATCTCGGCCGCCGACCGGTAGCTCGTCTCGGCGTCGCTGCCGGCATGGCCCCACAGGCGCACCGTCCGCAGATGCAGGAACGCGGGCCGGCGGGCGCCGCGCACGAAGCGCACCGCCTCGCTGACCGTATCCCAGACCTCGTCGATCTCGCCGTCGGCGAGGTCGTAGCGCAGGTGCTCCATCTGCGAGAAGGTGCCGGCGATCCAGCCCTCGGGAGTCGGAACGCTGATCCCGGTCTCGTTGTCCTCGCAGAGGAACAGGATCGGCATGGGGAGCCCGATGCGGACGGCGTAGCGGGCGGTGTTGATCGCCGACAGGGCGGTGGCGTGGTTGACGCTGGCGTCGCCGAACGAGCAGACCACGATCGCGTCGTCAGGCAGGTCGATCGCCACGCCCAGCCGCCGCGCCCGCGCCAGGCTGAACGCCAGGCCCATCGCCTTGGGGAGATGGCTGGCGATGGTCGAGGTCTGGGGAGGCACCCAGAGCGGCCGGCTGCCCCATACCTTGTGACGTCCCTGCGCGATCGGATCCTCGCTGCTGGCCACGATTCCGAGCAGCGTGTCGAAGGCCGGGGTGGTCCCCGGCAGCTGGCGAGCGCGGGCCATCATGAAGGCACCGGACCGGTAGTGCAGGAACGCGGGATCGGTGATGCGCAGCTGGGCGCCCAGCACCACGTTGTTCTCGTGTCCGGCGCTGCCGATGGTGTAGAAAGAGCGGTTCTCCTTCTTCAGCTCTCTGGCGGCCACGTCGAGCTGGCGAGAGGTGACCTGGTCCTCGAAGAGCTCGAGCGCCTTGCGGGCGGTGAGGCTGCTCCCGTCGCGGAGTGGCGCGTCGGGCGCCAGGCGCGCGGCCGGGGCGGCAGCCTGCTCCAGCGAAGCGTCCAGGGCTGCCTCAACGATGGCCACGCGATCGAAGGTCATGCGGATCAGGCTCTCGACTGGCGGACGGCGGTGGGGGTCCGGCCATCATAGCGCCCGAATAAGCGAACGGTAAGCGGCGGGTAAGGCCGCCCGGTGTCTCCTCTGCCCCTCTCTCGCCCGTGGGACCACCAGGTGGCGAGCAAGCGCAGCAGGAGCCCGACCGATGGCAGTTCGTCCTGGACTTCGCCTGGCCTCGACCGGCGGCAGCTGGCCGAACTGAGCCTGGCGCGGAGGCGGATGGGATCCGCCGCCCGGTTCAGCCTCCGACGGAGATGAGCACGATGCCGGCGATGGCGACGACGATGGCCACCATCCCGAGGCGTGGGACCGCCTCGTGCAGCACGACTCGGGCCATGAGCATGGTGGCCAGCGGGTAGAGGCCGGCGACCGAGGCCACCACGCCGACCGGTATGAGCGCGAAGGCCAGCACGACCAGGCCGTTGGCGCTCACGTCGGCAACCCCGGCCGTGACGATCAGGCCTGCATTGGTGCGCAGTGCGACACGTCCGATGCGCGGCAGCGCCACGATGCCGATGAGCGTGGCAGCCGTGCCACGGCTGGCGACCAGCGCCCAGAGCCTGTTCTGTTCGGAGGCGAGGTCGAGCAGCACGAACCAGAGGCCGAAGCCGAGTGCCGCAAGGCCAGCCAGGAGCAGGGATTCGCGCCCCAGGCCGCGGGTGGTTGCGCCGCTGGCAGCTGCGACCGCGACGAGCGCGCAGCCGATGCCGAGAACCTGGAACGGCCCGAGAACGTCGCCCTGCAGCCCGACACCAACGGCCAGCGGAATCGCCGCCGAACCCACACCGGAGAGGGCCGAGACGATCCCCATGTTGCCGATCGCCAGCGCCCGGTAGAGGGCCGCCAGTCCCAGGCCGCCGCAGACGCCACCCGCGGCGCCGAGGAGGACCGTCGCGGCGCTCGGCGCCTCGGGGTGGAGCGCAACGACGAGGAGGCCCAGGAGTGCGAGTCCGGCGAGCTGGGAACCCGCAGCCACCGCCATGGCGCCGATCCGTTTCGCGGCCAGCCCACCGGCGAAATCGCCCATCCCCCAGGCGAGTGCCGCCGCGACGCCGAACCCCACCCCGACTCCGAGCACGACACCTCCGAAATGGCTTGACAGGCGGACGGCCCGATCGCAGAGTGCCGCCAATCCGGCCACCGTCTGGGGGCCGGGCTCTACTGCCGGCAGGTCCCCGGCAGCCTACCCGAGGGAGCACGTGGCCGCCGACCCGATGACCGCAGCCCCTGGAATGACGCAGGCCAACGTGGCCGCCGTCCGACTCGAGCAGCTCACCAAGCGCTTCGGCGACGTGGACGCAGTCGCCGGCATCGACCTGGAGATCCGCGACGGAGAGTTCTTCTCGATGCTCGGGCCATCGGGCTCGGGGAAGACCACCACCCTCCGCATGATCGCCGGCTTCGAGACACCCAGCAGCGGGCAGATCCTGCTCTACGGTCGCGACGTGACCGGGGTGCCGCCCTTCGATCGGGATGTGAACACCGTCTTTCAGGACTACGCCCTCTTCCCGCACATGACGGTCGGGGAGAACGTGGCGTATGGCCTGATGGTTCGTCGCGTGCCGCGCCTCGAGCGCGAGGAACGCCTGACCGAGGCGCTGCGCATGGTTCGCCTGGA
The DNA here is from genome assembly GCA_005879775.1 of Chloroflexota bacterium. GTDB lineage: Bacteria > Chloroflexota > Limnocylindria > QHBO01 > QHBO01 > CF-167. The sequence goes on along the minus strand of VBJX01000001.1, from coordinate 20,391 downwards.
GGGCTACCAGGGGAGGCGGCCCGGCCAGCTCTCGGGAGGCCAGCGGCAACGCGTGGCGCTGGCGCGCGCGCTGATCAACCGCCCGCGGATCCTCCTCCTGGACGAGCCGCTGGGCGCCCTTGACCTGAAGCTGCGCGAGGAGATGCAGATCGAGCTCAAGGCGATCCAGCAGCAGGTGGGGATCACCTTCATCTACGTCACCCACGACCAGGAGGAGGCGCTCACCATGAGCGATCGGCTGGCCGTCTTCAATCGCGGCCAGATCGAGCAGGTCGGCTCCCCCGCAGACGTCTATGAGCGACCGGCGACGACCTTCGTGGCCGGCTTCGTCGGCACCTCGAACCTGCTCCGGGGAGAGACGGCGCGCGCGGTGATCGGCTCAGATGGGATCTACACCGTTCGGCCCGAGAAGATCCGCCTCGCGAGCCCCGATGCGGAACCGGCGCCTGACGAGCAGTCGGCGCTCGGTCACGTGCGAGAAGTGGTGTACCTTGGCTCGGATACGCGCTACATCGTGGAGCTCGACGTCGGTGGCGCGCTGGTCGTGACCCAGCAGAACCTCGAGACGTCGTCAATGGAGGCACTCGCCGCTCAGGACAGACCGGTTCGCCTGGTCTGGAAGCGGCAGCACGTGTTGACCCTGGGCGGGAGCTCGGGACCGACGGGGGATGGAGAGGGAGCGGAGAGCGCATGACGAACCTGAGGATCCTGGCCACGGTGGCGACCACCGCCATGCTCGTTGCCGCCTGCAGCTCGGCGAGCAGCGCGCCCAGCGGCATGCAGGCGTCGGTCGGACCCGGTGAGGGGGAAGTCGACCTGGTCATCTGGACCGGATACGCCGAGAACGGATCGAATGACCCTGCGTACGACTGGGTCACCCCCTTCCAGGACGCGACCGGCTGCCAGGTCAAGACCCAGGACGGGACCGACTCAGCGAACATGGTGCAACTCATGCATACCGGCAACTACGACGGGGTCTCTGCCTCCGGCGACGCGACCCTGCGCCTGATTGCCGGCGGTGACGTCGCGCCGGTCAACACGGACCTGATCCCGAACTACGCCAACGTCTTTGCCGGCCTCAAGGGCCAGCCGCATAACACCGTCAACGGGGTCCCGTACGGGGTGCCGCACGGCCGCGGCGCCAACCTGCTGATCTACAACACCGATACCTTCACCACCGCCCCGACCAGCTGGTCCGTGGTATGGGACAGCAACTCGCCGGCCGCGGGCAAGATCAGCATCTACAACTCGGCGATCTACATCGCCGACGCGGCGCTCTACCTGTCGAAGCACAAGGCCGACCTGGGGATCAAGAACCCATACGAGCTCGACGAGGATCAGTTCAACGCCGCCGTCGACCTGCTCAAGCAGCAGAACAAGATCATCGGCGAGTACTGGTCCACCGCCACTCAGCAGATCGAGAGCTTTAGCGCCGGCGACATGCTCGCAGGCACCACCTGGCAGTACCAGGTCAACCAGCTTACCGATGCGCCGGTTGCGGCCACCCTTCCCGACGAGGGCTCGACCGGTTGGTCCGACACCTGGATGATCAGCGCGCACGCCAAGCATCCGAACTGCATGTACAAGTGGATGGACTGGATCATCTCGCCCAAGGCGAACGCGATGGCCACCGTCTGGTTCGGGGAGGCTCCCGTCAGCAAGGCGGCGTGTGACGAGGCGGAGAAGCTCTCGCCCGGCCACTGCGACACGTTCCACGCCACGGACGAGGCGTACTTCTCGAAGATCGCCTACTGGAACACGCCGCAGAAGGAGTGCGGCGACGATCGCGGTGCGGTCTGCAAGGACTTCACCGATTGGACCAACGCCTGGACCGACATCACCGGCTCCTAGCCAGGGCTGATCGGTTCAGGATGGGGCGCCCGGGGGCCCCCATGCGACTCCGGGCGTCATCTCGTGGGGTCGAGTGAGTCGATGACCTCGGCAGCCTTCGCTCGGCCTCCCGGCGTTCGACGCCGTCTGGCCGCTTTCCTCTACCGGCATCCGCGGCTGCAGCTGCGTCTGCTCCTGGCCGCTCCACTGGCGTGGGTGGTGGTCGCCTACGTCGGATCGCTGGCGGTCCTCTTCGCCAACGCGTTCTGGCGCCTCGACTCGTTCACCGGCAAGGTCGTCTTCGAGCCGACCCTGGACAACTTCGTCACCCTCTTCAGCACCGCCGTCTATCGCACGCTGGCGCTGCGCACGGTCGGAATGGCGGTACTGGTCACGGCGACCTGCATCGCGCTGGCATTCCCGATCGCCTACTACATGGCCCGCATCGCGTCGCGACGGGTGCGCGGCCTGCTGGTGGTGGCGGTCCTGATGCCTCTGTGGGCCAGCTACCTGGTGAAGGTCTACGCCTGGCGGACGATGCTGCTCGGCCACGGGGTCATCAACTGGGCGCTGGCGCCCTTCGGGCTCCACGGTCCCGGAACCGGCGAGGTGGCGATCTGGCTCGTCTTCACCTACCTGTGGCTGCCGTACATGGTGCTGCCGATCTACGCCGGGCTCGAAAGGATCCCGGGCAGCCTGCTGGAAGCATCGTCCGACCTTGGTGCGCGCGCCGGCTTCACGTTCCGTCGGGTGGTGCTGCCGCTCGTCCTGCCGGCGGTGGTTGCCGGTTCGATCTTCACCTTCAGCCTGACCTTGGGGGACTACATCACGCCGCAGCTGGTCTCGAACACGAAGCTGCTCGGTAACGCCATCTACGACGCCCTCGGCGTCCCGAACCTGCCGCTCGCAGCCGCGATTGCGTCGATTCCAGTGGTGGTCATCGTTGCCTATCTCCTCGTCGCCCGGCGCCTCGGCGCCTTCGAATCGCTCTAGCCATGGAGGATTCGCGCCTCGTGCGCATCGGCCTTCGACTGGCGACCGCAGTGGTGCTGCTCTTCATCTATGTGCCGCTGCTGGTGATCGTGGTCTACGCCTTCAACGCCAGCCGGGTGCAGGCGTGGCCGATTGCCGGCGTCTCGCTCGAGTGGTTCGCGAGGGCGGCAGCCGACGGATCGGTGCGCCAGGCCTTCCTCAACTCGATCATCGCGGCCAGCGGAGCGACCGCGATTGCGCTCGTACTGGGCAGCATGGCCGCGCTGGCGGTGCAGCGCTTTGCCTTCTTCGGGCGCGAGGCGGTCACCTTCCTGGTGATCCTGCCGATCGCCTTGCCGGGGGTGGTGACCGGCGTGGCGCTGAGCGCGACCTTCCAGACGCTGGGGATCGACTTCGGTCTTCCGACCATCATCGTGGGCCACGCCACCTTCTGCGTGGTGATCGCCTACAACAACGTGCTGGCGCGCCTGCGCCGCACCGCTCGCTCCCTCGAAGAGGCCTCGATGGATCTGGGGGCGGACACCTGGCAGACCTTCCGCCACGTCTTCTTGCCGTCGCTCCGAACGGCACTCCTGTCGGGGGCGCTCCTGGCCTTCGCCCTCTCCTTCGACGAGGTGATCGTCACCAACTTCACCGCCGGTGCCGGCGTCGACACCGTGCCGCTCTGGGTCCTCTCCGCCATCCAGCGCCCGAATGCGCTGCCGGTGGTCAACGTCGTGGCCACCGTCTTGATTCTGCTCTCGGTGGTGCCGGTCTACCTCGCGCAGCGAATCAGCGGCGGCGAGACCGCGGGCGTCACGCGCTGAGGCGAGCGACCTCCGGCCTCCGCCTTCGCGGAATGTACCCCGGGCCGCGACCGAAAGTACCGGGGCTCGGGAACGCACCTCAACCCTACTATCCGGCCAGAAGCCGCGCGGTCTGCACCCAATCGGTGCCCGCGTGGACAGACAGCACTCCGGCGTAGGGTGTGAGGGAACCGATTTACCGATGATCAGCAACGAGGTCGGGAAGCTGCTGACGGCGACCGAGGTCGCCGACTTGCTCCACCTGCACGTCAACACCGTGAAGCGCCTGGGAGACCGCGGCGAGATCCCGTTCTATCGGGTCTGCAAGCGCGGCGACCGCCGCTTCCGCTACGACGACGTGCTCGACTTCCTGCGCCGCGACAAATAGTCAGACCCGATTGATGCCTGTCCCGGCTTACGGCCGGGACAGCCCCGTTCCCCGCCAGGGGGCGCAAACGACCGCCGAGGTGCCAAGTTCTCGGCGGTCGTTTCGTATCTGGGGCCATAATGCGCCGACCCATGGACCAGACACCCCAGCTTCGCCTCGCCGAGGGGCAGCGACTCCTCGACTCCGGTGACCTCGAAGCGGCGATTGCTGCCCTCTCCCCGCTGACCGCCGAAGGCGACCCTGAGGTCGCCGGGTCCGCCTGGCAGGCGATCGGCGCTGCTCGCTACCGGCTCGACGACGAGCCGGGGGCGCTCGATGCCTGGCAGCACGCCGCCGATGCGGGCGGCTCGACAGCCTGGCTCGGCTGGAAATCGGTGGCCGAGCAGCACGTCCGCGAGGGCAACCTCGAAGAGGCGGTGGAGGCCTATCGGGAGGCCGATCGCCGAGCGCCTCCCACTGAGCGGGGAGCGATCGCCAACCGCATCGCCTGGCTGCTCAAGGAGACCGGACACGACTTCGCCTCGCGGCGTCAGTTCAACCGCGCGCGCGGTGCATACGCAGCCTACCCGGCGTACATGACCTGGGGCATCGTCGCGATCAACGTCGCGGTCTTCCTCATCGATTCGCTGCTGGGTGCCAGGGGAAGCTTTTCGCTGCTGGGCGGCGGGGGCGGACCTCTCCTCGAAGCAGGCGCTGTCTACGGACCCGCCGTGGCCCACGGCGAGTGGTGGCGCCTCCTGACCGGCGCCTTCCTGCACCTCAGCGCGCTGCACATCCTGTTCAACATGTATGCCCTATGGCTCTTCGGCCCGATCGTCGAGCAGATGTACGGCCATATCGAGTACCTCGCCACCTATCTGCTCTGTGCGCTGGGTGGCAGCGTGCTGACCATCCTGGCCGCGCCCGACGTGCCGGCAGCGGGCGCATCGGGCGCGATCTTCGGGCTCTTCGGGCTCGCCTTCGTCGTGTCCCGGCGCCGGCATCTGTTGCTCGGACCCCAGGCGCGCGCCATCCTCTCCCAGGTCGGGTTCCTACTCGTGTTGAACCTGGTGATCACCTTCACCTTCCCGGGAATCAGCTGGACCGGCCACGTCGGCGGATTGGTGGTTGGTGCCGCCATCGGCCTGCTCCTGCCGCCGGCCAACGTGCCGACCATGGGCGCCATGTGGCGGGCGGCCGACGGCTCGCTGCTGGCGACGCGCATGTCCCCGATCCTGCGCGCCAGCGCCTACCTGGCGGTCACCGCCCTGCTCGTGGCCGGCACCTACGTCGCCGTCCAGCGGCTGGCCTAGGCCGATGTGCTACGACGCGGAAGCCAGGCCACCCTTCCCTCCAATCCGCGGTGCGGCGCTCGACTCGGGCGACGTGATCCTGACCTCCGCGGACGGAGCACGGTTCCACGCACACGGCGCACGGGCGCAGCAAGCAGGGGGCGCGGGGATCGTCATCCTGCCCGACGTGCGGGGCCTGCATCCGTTCTACGAGGAGCTCGCCCTGCGCTTCGCCGAGGCTGGCGCGCAGTCGCTGGCGATCGACTATTTCGGCCGCACGGCGGGGATTGAGCCGCGCGAAGCCGACTTCGACTACGCGCCCCACCTCGCCAAGCTGACGTACGAAACGCTGTGCGCCGATGCGGCCGCCGGCGTCGCCTACCTGCGCACCGCCGACGGTGGAGCGCCCGAACGGGTCTACACGGTTGGCTTCTGCTTCGGTGGACGGCTCAGCTACCTGCAGGCCACGCGAGGGCTCGGGCTGGCAGGCGTGATCGGCTTCTATGGGCCGCCGGTGGGGGTCGGACGGGGCGGCCTCCCCGCGCCGATCGATGAGGTCGATCGCTTCGAGTCCGACGTGCTGGCCTTGTGGGGAGGCGCCGACCAGGGGATCCCGCCCGAGGCGGTGGGCGCCTTCGAGGCAGCGCTCGAGGAGGCGGGGGTCGAGCATCGCTCGGTCATCTACCGCGGCGCCCCGCACTCGTTCTTCGATCGGCACGCGAGCGACCACGCGGACGCTGCGACCGATGCCTGGCGCCAGATGCTCGAGTTCATCGAGCTGCCCGCGGGCTGAGCCGGGGGGCGAGACCGCCGCGGCGGTCAGGTCGAGGCGGGTCGGTGCTCGGTTGCCGGACCCGTTGCCGCGACGGGCCGCATCGGGCGCAGGTAGAGGGTGAGGACCGTCCCCAGGTACACGATCCAGGCGATCAATGCGCCCCATTCCGGCGTGCTGGTGTAGCCGAACAGGGCACGCAGCAGCTGTCCGAGGATGTTGCCGCTCTGCTCGGAATGGGGCAGGACCCCGCTGATGTCGAACGCGATCCCGGCCCCGATCGGGATGATCCCGGCTTCCAGCAGCTCATGTGCGGCATTGGCCACCAACCCAGCCGCGATGAAGACCAGCCCCACGCCGGTCCAGGTGAAGAAGATCCGCAGGTTGATGACCCGCGCGCCGCGGTAGAAGGCGTAGCCGATCAGCGCTGCGACCAGCAGCCCCAGGAGTGCGCCGATCAGCGTGCTGGAGGCTCCGGCATCGGCTCGGGTGGCGGCGGTCACCTGACCGAGCAGGAAGAGGGAGGTCTCGATCCCCTCGCGGATCACCGCCGCGAAGGCGAGCACTGCCAGACCCCAGAGGCTCCCGTGGCTGAGGGCGCGGTCGATCTCGGCGTGCAGTTCCCCGCGGATGTTGGCCGAGGTCCGCCGCATCCAGAAGAGCATCCAGGTGACCACGGCGGCCGCCAGCAACATGGCGCTCCCCTCGAAGATCTGTTCGGCGGGAGCGGACAGCTCGCCGATGGTCAGGAAGAGGAGCAGGCCCACCGCCAGGCTCAGCGCCGCGGCTGCGGCGGTGCCGGACCAGATGCGGCCGAAGTGCCGGCTGTTCCCGGTGCGGGCCAGGTAGGCCAGGATGATGCTGACGATGAGGGCTGCCTCCACCCCCTCGCGGAGGCCGGTCAGCAGCCCGGTCGTGAAGAAGCCGTAGTCCAAGACGGTCTCCGCTCGAAAAGGGGCAGATGACACCGCCGAAGCGCCTGCTCGACGGGCCCGCTCAGGCTACTGGAAGGGTTGGGCGCCGTCAAAGGAACTCCTACCCACCAGGTCGGGATTGACCGATGCCGGCCGTCCGAGGTCAAGGCGGTGATCCGTCCGAACGGTAGTCTATCCATCGACGATGAATTGCACGGAGCGATGACCATGAAGCTGACCGCAACCATGATGCTGAGCGTGGACGGCGTGTACCAGGGCCCGGGCGGCCCCGATGAGGACCGGCGCGGCGGGTTCGACCGCGGTGGTTGGACCGCGTCGCACGCCGACGAGGAGTCCTGGCAGTTCGTCACCTCCTACTTCGAGCGCGCGGATGCGCTGCTGCTCGGGCGCCGGACCTGGGAGATCTGGGACGCATATTGGCCGCACCATGACGCGGGTGATCCGGTCTCCCACGGCATCAACGTCCTGCCCAAGTACGTGCCCTCGACCACGCTCACGGACCCAACGTGGCAGAACACCCACGTCATCTCCGGCGACGTCGAGGCGGCGGTGCGCGAGCTCAAGGCGAAGCCCGGGCGCGAGCTTCAGGTTCATGGCAGCGGCAAGCTGCTCCGCTGGCTGCTCGAGCGCGACCTTGTCGACGAGCTCAACCTGCGGGTCGTGCCCGTGGTGGTTGGGGACGGTCTTCGGCTGTTCCCGGAGCACGGGCAGACGCACGACCTGACGCTGATCGAGTCGCTTGCGACG
>VBJX01000001.1:0-12585 GCA_005879775.1 Chloroflexota bacterium | reverse complement strand
GAAGAGGGTCTGACCAAGGTGGGCCGGCCGCTAGAATCGCTGGCGACCCATGATCGATTTCTCGCTGACCGATGCCCAGCGTGACGTGCAGCGCACGGCGCGCGCCTTCGCCGAACGCGAGATCCTGCCCCGCATCCACGAGCTCGACTCGACGGCCACCTACGACCGCTCACTCTACGAGAAGATGGGCGCGGCCGGGCTCCTGGGCCTCCCTATTCCGGAGCGATACGGGGGGACCGGGATGGACTACATCGCCTTTGCCCTGCTCTGCGAGGAGATGGAGCGCGCCGACACTGCCTTCCGCGTGATCCTCAGCGTCCATACCGGGCTGAACTCGCTGACCCTGCTGCAATGGGCCAACGACGACCAGAAGGAGCGCTACCTCATCCCGCAGGCCAGGGGCGAGAAGCTGGCCACCTTCGGCCTCACCGAGCCGGGCGTCGGGAGCGACGCCGCCAACCTGTCGACCACCGCCCGGCGCAGGGGCGAGACCTACGTCCTCAACGGCTCGAAGGTCTGGATCAGCCTGGCCGATACCGCCGACAACTTCCTGGTCTTCGCCACCCTCGACAAGGCAGCGGGCCACAAGGGAATCACCGCCTTCATCGTCGAGCGCGGCTTCCCCGGCTTCTCGACGGAGTCGCTCCACGGCAAGCTCGGTGTGCGGGCCGGCAACACCGGGATCCTCTACTTCAGCGACTGCGAGGTGCCGGCCGCGAACCGGGTTGGTGAGGAGGGGGAGGGGTTCACCATCGCCATGAGCGCCATCGACCAGGGGCGCTATACGGTCGCCGCCGGGTCAGTGGGGCTGGCCCAGGCCTGCCTGGACGCCTCGCTGAAATACGCCCACGAGCGCAAGACATTCGGCTCGGAGATCGGCGAGCACCAGCTCGTCAAGCAGATGCTGGCGCGCATGTACGCCGGCATCGAGGCGGGACGCCTGCTCGTCTTCAAGGCGGGCTGGAAGAAGAACGCCGGGGAGCGCAACAGCCGCGAGACGAGCCTGGCCAAGTGGTTCTGCACGGATCACGCGGTCGCATCGGCCCTCGACGCGATCCAGATCCACGGCGCCTATGGCTACAGCGACGAGAACCCGGTCGAGCGCTACCTGCGCAACAGCAAGGGATCGGTCATCTACGAGGGGACGAGCCAGATCCACACCCTAATCCAGGCCGATTACCTCCTCGGCTACCGCAAGGACAAGCCGCTGCGCATGCCCCAACCCCCATATGAAGGAGAGATGTAGCCGAGCCTCATGACTCTTCGTTGCGCCATGGGGAGGGCGGCTCGTCGGGGGCGTGCACGCGCGTCAGGTGAATCGCCGGCGGAGGCTGGCGGCGCGGGGTGATGGCCACGCCGGCCAGCACGACGGCCGGCAGGAGCAGCAGCAGGGCCGCCATGGTCGGCAGCGAGTAGGCAAGGGTCACCGGATCGGGGGCGTGGTAGCTCGGGTCAAACGGGAGAATGCCCATCGCCACCGACCACCAGAGGAAGGCGGCGGCCCAGGTCGGCAGGATCAGGATGCGGCGCCACCAGCCGCCTTCGACGATGATCGCCATCGCCGCTGCGACAAGCGCGGCGACCGATCCGACGAGGATCATCACGATCCCTGCGGGGGTCCAGGGCAGCCCCCCAATCCAGTAGCCGTCGACGAGCGTGTAGCCGGGGTTGTTGAGGACCTCGACCCAGGCGTAGACGATCAACGTCGAGACCCCGAGCCCGATGAGCGCCAGTGAGAGCTCAGCGAGGCGGAGGGACCAGCGAAGGATTGCGCTCATCGTGGCTCCAATCGGAGTGTATCGACGGTCGCAGCGCTGACCGCATCGGGTGACCAGGGGATCGGTATCCCTTCGCCCGCCAGCCAGAGCGGGAAGAGATCGCCGTAATGTGGCGAGAACGGGTTACCGGACTGGCCCCCGGCCAGCACCCAGCGACTGGCGTCGAGGTCGGCCAGGTCGATCACGGCACGAGTATTGGGCAGGTATCCCGGATTGGCGAATGGGTGGAGGGGCCCGGTGGCAGCCTGGGCTGGCGTGCTCGAGTCGCCGCCGAGGGGCGCGGGACCCAGGTTGAAGGTCCGCGCAAACGCCGCCTGATCTTCGACCGGGTGTCGCAGGGTCACAGTCCGCAGCCGTCCCCAGCCCCAGGCCGAGGGATCGACCCCGTGCTCCCGCGCCAGGCGCCGAACTGCCGCCCCCAACGCATCGGCCGCCTCTGCCAGCCAACCCCGCTCGAACCAGCCTTCGGGTTGCTCGCGCATGAGGCGCACCACGCGTCCTGCCGCCCGGGTGTGGAGCATGGTGACCGGCACGATCTCGCCGAATCCGGCACCCAGCATCCAGCGCCATGAGCGGGGCGCGCGTGATCGGGCGATTCGCTCCGACAGCTCGGCGATCCACGCCTGGTAGACCGATCCTGCGGCTGCATCGACGGTCAGCTGCCCGTCCCAGGAGTCGAGCAGCTCGAGGCCGATCCGGGTCGCCTCGTCATCGGAAGTGATGGCAAGGACGGTCTCGCGCAGCTCCAGCCACGGCGTGCAGGTGAGGTCCATCTGCAGCGCGGTGCAGCCGGCGACATCCCAGTCGGACCGATCGGCGAGGGCCTCGACGATGCGCGCCTGGCGGTAGCCCTCGATGAAGTCGTCGCCCAGGAAGGGCCCCGGCCCGTCCTGCATCGGGCGATTGTTGGCGCTGGCCACGAAGCCGTTCGGCGGATCGACGATGCACGGCATCGCGTCGAGCGGCACGAGCTCGTCCTCCCAGCCGACGCCGGGCAGCCAGCCAGGGAGCGGCAGCATCCCGTTCCCCTGTCGCCGGACGGGCAGCTGTCCCACCAGCTGGTAGCCGATCTGCCCGCCGCGATCGGCGTAGACCACGTTCAGCGCCGGTCCTGGCCACTCGGCGAAGGCGGAGCGGAGCTCGTCGAACGAGCGGATCGCCACGCAGTCCAGGAAGCCGCGGATCGGCAGCCCGCGCAACCAGACCGCGCTGAGCGAGAGGGCTGGGGCGATCTCCTCGAGGATCGGGGTGATGATCGGGCCGCGCGGGGTGACGAGCACCTCCTCGACGACCGATGGCCCGCCGCGCACCTGGATCGGCTCGCGCATGACGTCACACGCCACGAAGGCGTCGCCCTGCCGCACGCTGGCGCCATCCGGACCGATCTCCTCGATGAAGAGGTCCCACTGGTCGGTGAGGCCGGCGGTGATGCCCCAGGCCGCGTAGCCGTTGTGGCCGATCGGGATCGCCGGCGACCCGGTGAAGGCGGCGCCGGCCACCTCCCAATCCGGGCAACGCAAATGCACCAGATACCAGGGCGCCGGAAGTCGCGGGGCGAGGTGCGGGTCGTTGGCCAGGATCGGTTTGCCCGACGCGGTTCGTGTCCCGGCGATGGCCCAGTTGTTCGACCCCCCTCCTGAGGGAGCGGCCGATGCGAAGACGGCCAGGTCGTCGGCCAGGCGGTCCAGGGCGCTCCCGGCGGATGCTCCGACCGGGACGCTCAAGGGGAGCCAGGACGGGTACGGCTCATCGAGGTCGGCGAGGGCCTGAGGGCCGTCATCGGCCAGGACCCGAAGGCGCGCCAGCTCTGCGTCCCAGTTCGACGAAAGGCTGAAGGCCTGCAGGCCGGCGAAGGCCAGGACATCGAGCGCCCCCCATTGGCTGGGCTGGCTGCGCAGGAGGACGAACTCGTGGGGGCGTCGCGAGAGGCCACCTGCCAGCCCGGCGTTGACTCCCGCCACGAAGGCATCGATCGTCGCGCGCACCTCGCCCGCCAGCAAGGGGAGCTGACACTCGGCGACGCGCGCGAAGCCGATCCGCCGCGACATCCGATCGGCGATCAGCCCGCCTGACCCCACCAGCTCGGCCAGCGTGCCGCGTCCGACCCGCAGGAGGGTCTCGAGCTGGAAGGCGCGGTCCTGGGCCTGGCAGAAGCCGAGCGCGAACCAGGCGTCATGCGGGCTGGAGGCGTCCACGTGGGGGATCCCCCAACCGTCTCGGCCGATCGTCAACGGCCCGTCGAGCCCCTCCACGGTGAGGCGGCCGCTCGTCTTCGGCAGGCGCCGGCCCGTGAGGCGGAGCAGGCCCTTGGGCCAGTCGGGGCCGGGCATTTGGCGGCACTATACTCGCCCGAATGAGCCGCACCATCGAGCTCCTCCTGGGCCTGATGCTGGTGGTGATCGGCCTCCTCGTGCTCGCCAGCGAGCCGATCGGGCGATGGATCGGCAGCCTGGGCATCAGCGACGACCTGCTCGACTGGTGGCCGGCGCTGCTCATCGGCCTCTCGCTCTTCTTCGTCCTTCCGGCGCTCTTCGGCGGGCGCCAGAACCGGCGCCTGCGGGCGGGAATGGTGATCCCCGGCGTCTTCCTGGCCGGCGTGGGCATCGCACTCCTCTTTACGAGCCTGAACGACCGATGGGAGGCCTGGTCGTACCTGTGGACGATCGTCCCGTTCTCGATCGGGATCGGCCTGTACGCGGCCGGATTGATCGCCGATGCGCCGGCCTTCAAGTGGATCGGCTCCGGGATGGCGGCGGGCGCGGTGGTCGCCTATCTCGCCTTCGCCACCGCCTTCGGCGGAGAGGCGTTCCGCGTGGTCGGCTCGATCGCCATCATCGCGCTGGGGCTGGCGCTGCTGGCCGGAGGACTCGCGGAGCGGCTCAGCCGGAAGGGACCGGCCGCGTAGCCTCGCTCTAGACCGCTCCTGCGAAGAGGTGGGGGAGGACCAGCAGCGCGACGGCGATGCCGAGCGCACCCGGCAGCACGATCCGCAATGCCCGTGAAGGAGAGCCGGCGACGATCGGAGCCAGCCCGGAAGCCGCGACGGCCCCCGCCAATCCAGCCGCCGCCGCGGCGAATGCGTGGGCAAGCGTTGGGGAGGCCACGCCGACCTGCCGCTCCCCGGCTGCCGCCAACCCGATCGCCACGGTCACCAGGGCCGCAAAGAGGGCACTGGCGAGGGTCCCGGCAAAGGCCCGCAGCCGGCCGATCTGCGTGCCGCCGGCGGCGCTGGAGCCGATCACCAGCGCCAGGGCCACGGCCCAGGTGCCGGCCACTGGTGCACCGCTGGAGCGCGGCGCGGCGAGCCAGAACCAGGCCAGCGCCACGAGCGGGGCGATGAGCATGCCGAGCGCCGCGATCCAGGTCAGCGGCCGGGTCCAGTCCTCGGGATCTTCGGGCGCGACGACCGTCCCGAGCCGGACGCTCACCGGGATGGCCTCCTCCTCGGCGGGGCGGCTCGCCCCCGGATCGCTCACGCCGGCACGGCCTCACCGATCTCGCGCAGGCTGGGAACGGTCGCCAGGCGGAGTCCCAGGATCCGCGCCCCGAGCTCCCGGACCATCCAGCCGGCGTCGATGCGCAGGCGTCGTTCGTCGGTCGCAGTGGCCAGCGCGGCCAGGGCATGCAGCTCGGGGAGGGCGGCGGGGGTGTCCAGGTCCTCGTCCAGGGCGGCGAGGAAGCGAGCGCGATGCTCCGCAACTACCGGATGAAGAGCCTGGGGATCGGCTGCCGTCGTAGCCGTCGGCTCGGCCAGCTCGGCGAGCATGCACGCCTGCCGCAGCCGAAGGGCCTCGACCGCCGATGCTTCGAGCTCGGCCTCGTCGAAGTCGAGCTCGCGGCGGTAGTGGTGGCTGACAATGTAATGGCGGATCGCGTCGCCGCTGTAGGTGCGCAGCAGGTCGCGCACCAGGACGAGGTTGCCGAGCGACTTGCTCATCTTCTCCGCCTGGTAGCTGAGCATGCCCGCGTGCATCCACCAGGCGACGAATGGCCGCTCGCCGCTGGCGCCTTCGCTCTGCGCGATCTCCGACTCGTGGTGCGGGAAGGCCAGGTCGGCCCCGCCGCCATGGATCTCGAACCGATTCCCGAGGTAGGTCGTGCTCATCGCGGAGCACTCGATGTGCCAGCCGGGGCGGCCGCGGCCCCATGGCGAGTCCCAGGACGGCTCGTCGGGGGCGGAGGGCTGCCATAGGACGAAGTCGAGCGGATCGCGCTTGCCGGGCATCTGCGGGTCCGCGAGAGCTCCCCGTACGCCGCCCACGAATCGATGCTGAAGTAGACGTGCCCCTTCGCCACGTAGGCGTGGCCGCCTTCCACGAGCCGCTCGATCATGGCCTGCATCTGGGGCACGTGCTGGGTGGCGCGCGGGTAGTGATCCGGTGGCAGCCAGTTGAGTGCGGCCATCTCGGTCAGGAAGGCGGTGACGTTCCGGTTGCCGAGCGCCAGGTAGTCCTCGCCGAGCTCGCGTGCCGTGCGCAGCATGTCGTCATCCACATCGGTCAGGTTCTGGACGTAGGTGACCGAGTGGCCGAGGTACTCCAGGTACCGATGCAGGACGTCGAAGCTCACGTAGGTGAAGGCGTGCCCCAGGTGGCCGACGTCGTACGGGGTGATGCCGCAGACATAGAGGCCGATCGGTCCTGGGCCGATGGGCGCGAAGGGGACGAGCTCGTCGCGGCGCCCGTCGAAGAGTCGCAGGGTCACGGCGCGGATTCTAGGCCGATCATGCCGCAGGTCCGCCGCTTGGTAGAATCGGCCTGCCGACCGCGGGGTGGGTCAGCTGCCGACCAATCTGCATCGGAGCACGAACGCCATGTGGGACGTCCTGCGCTGGTTTGCGGTCTTCGTGATCGCCATCCTGGTCATCGTGGCCGGGCTCTTCTGGATCATGGGCAGACCCCTGCCGATTCCCAGCTTCTAGCCGGTCACCACAGCTCGGGCTTCACGCTCATCAGGAGGCCGATGACGCCCACGGTGGTAGCCATCGCGTACGCCAGGTAGCGCTGGCGACGCGCGATGCGGCGCCAGCCATCGGCATCACCCTCACTGCCCAGCCGCAGCAGGCGGCGCAGGTTGGGTCGCGAGATGAAGGCCGCCACCGCCAGGTTCGCGGCGTACAGTCCGATGGCCACCAGCAGCCACGGCTTCGCCAGCAGGCTGGTGCCCAGCACGACGATGAGCCCGGCCCCGGTCAGCGCCAGCCCGGCGCCGATCCAGAGGCTGCCGCTGCTCTGCATGGCCATCAGGACGCGAAGCCAGCCGCCCGGCTGCTCCGCTGCGCCGCCACGCTGCAGGACGAAGGGCAGGAGCAGGCTGGGCGCCAGGAGGGATACGGCCAGCGTCACGTGGATCGCCAGCAGCAGCGGAAGCCAGCTCACCCCTTCTTTCCGGCGGCCTTCTTGACTGTCTCTTCGCCACCACTGCGGCGGCTCAAGGTCCCAAGGCTGCGCAGCAGCACGGGGAGGTTGACCGCCCAGCCCACGCCGAAGGGTTGATCGGCGAAGAGATTGTCGCGTTCGGGGTTCCAGTAGGCATCCAGCACGCGCCGCGGGGTCGGCAGGCGGAAGTCATACGGGACGACGCCGAGCAGCTTGCCGCGCCAGGTGCGCTCCTCCGCTGGCAGCCGCATCTCGCGGTAGATCGCCCCGCCGATGGCCGCCAGCATGAGCATGCGCAGCAACCAGGCCAGGTCGCCCAGCTCCGCGCGAACCGTCTTCATCGCACGTCCCTCCGATCTCGGGCCGCCCGAGGCGGCCATGGCATGATGCCCACCCATGCGCCTCCGCTCCTACCTTACCCTGCTCGGCCACAATCCTGCCTTCGCGCGCCTGTTCGCCGCCCAGCTGATCAGCTTCGCCGGCGACTGGTTCGCGACCGTGGCTGTCCTGGGTCTGGCCCTGGAGGTGACCGGCTCCCCGGTTGTCGCCTCTCTCTTCCTGGTCGTGCAGACGGGCCTCTTCGCGCTGGCATCGCCGGTGGCCGGGGTGCTCGCCGATCGGTTCGACCGCCGCCGGCTGATGGTCGGCGCGGACTTGCTGCGCGTCCCGCTGGCGCTCAGCTTCCTGCTGGCGCGCGACGCGAGCACGCTCTGGATCGCGTTCGTGGCGGCGGGCCTGTTGGCGATCGGCGCCTCGCTCTTCGAGCCCACCAGCTCGGCGTCGTTGCCGAATCTCGTGGAGGACGAGGACCTTCCCGCCGCGAACGTCCTGATCGGATCGGCCTGGGGGACGATGCTGGCGGTCGGGGCCGCGCTCGGCGGCGTGGTGGCGGCAACCTTCGGCCGCGATGTCGCCTTCGTGGTGAATGGCGCCTCGTTCGCTGCCTCGGCGCTCCTGATCGTGGGCATCAGGCGTCCGTTCCGCCGCGCCCGGGCGTTGGCGAAGCGATCGCTGTCGTGCTCCGCTTCGCCCGCGGCGATCGGACGCTGGCGGCCCTGCTCCTGTCGAAGACCACCTTCGGCGTGGGGACCGGGGTGGTGGTCATGCTCGCCATCTTCGGGCGGCAGGTTTTCCATGCCGGCGACGCCGGGATCGGCATCCTGTTCGCGGCCCGCGGGCTCGGGGCGCTGCTCGGTCCGTTCCTGGCGCGTTCGATCGTGGGGGTCAGCGAACGCGGCCTGATCATCGGCATCGCCGCCTCGTTCGTCATCTTCGCGGTGAGCTACGGGTTGATGCCGCTGGCCCCGGTCATCTGGCTGGCGGCGCTGTTCGTCTTCAGTGGGCACCTGGGCGGCGGCGCGCAATGGACCCTCTCGACCTATGGCCTGCAGCGAGCCGCCCCGGATGCCATCCGCGGGCGTGTCTTCAGCTTCGACTACGGCCTCGTGACCCTCACGATCACCTGCTCAACCCTGCTGGCCGGATTCCTGGCCCAGCGCGTGACGCCGGGGCAGACGATCTGGTCGCTCGTCGCGTTGGCCGCCGTCGCGGCGGCCGGCTGGATCACCTTTGCGCGGCCGATCTGGCGCCGGGCGGCTTAGGAACCGGGCCCCTGCAACTGCAGCGCCAGGCCGCGGTCGGGCCTGAAGCCGCGGATCAGCGAGGCGAGCAGCCGCTGCGCCGCCCGGTCCCACAGCGAGCGGAACTCGGCCAGTCGCAGCTCGGCGGACGAGGGGGCGGCCATCGTGGCTGACTCGACCGCGCCGTACGGGCACTCGCAGAGGCGGGAGAGAGTCGCTGGGCTGCGCCACTGCCAGGAGTCGACCCACCCACCGGCGGCCGGTGAAGCCACCTCGGGCACTGGGTCGGAGGGCGGTGGCGGGGGAGGCGCGGACGCGTCCTCGATGCCCGACTGGCCGCCCCCCGGCACCTCCTGCACCGGAGGCGGGGTGGGGAGCGGGGTGGGAGCCGGAGTGGGGACCGGCGTAGGCATGGGAGTCGGCGCCGCCGTCGGAACCGGGGTCGGGAGCGGGGTCGCTGAAGGCGACGTGCTCGCGGGCGGAACGCTGGGCGAGGGGGTCGGGGTGGGCAGCGGCGTGGGGGTCGGAGTGGGGAGCGGAGTCGGAATCGGCGTCGCCGTTGGCTTCGGGCTCGGCGAGCCATCGGAGGCAGGCGCATCGGTCACCGTGACAGTGGGGTAGTAGTACGTAAGCAGGATCTGGGAGGCGGTCTTGCCATCCAGCCCGCAGGCCTGCGTTCCCCACTGGTACATCCGCCACCCGTTGGCGTTGGCGCCGCATGTCTCGCCCGGGTCACCGGCGTTGTAGTAGGTCGGGAAGATGGCCGCGCTCCTGAGGACGCGGGTCACCCAGGTGGCATCCACCGCCGCCGCCGCCGTGCTCCAGGTCGGCTTGGACGGGTCGTAGACCTGATCGACGGTGTCGTCGCGCAGGTCGAAGCATTCCGACGCCGCATTCATCCCGCCGCGCCAGTGCAGGATCTGGTACCAGGCATAGCTCTTGACGGCGACCGCGCCGGCGCGCAGCGACTCAGTCGTCCAGGAGCCGATCCATTCCCGCGAGAGCACGTTGCGGGTGTAGTCGCCGAAGTCGACCATCTCCACCGCGCCAGTGGCATGCCGATAGACCCGAATCGTCGTGGGCGGGTCGACCTGGGAGGTCCAGTTCGAGCAGGAGGCAGCCGCGGCCCGCGGCGCGATGCCGGGAGTGGCCACGAAGACGCTGGTGAGCACGGCCAGCAGGGCCGCCACGAGAGGGCGTCGTGACATGCGACCCGACCGTAGCCCGCACCAGACCCCACCAGAAGCGGACCAATGGTCCTAAACCGATCGTTCGCGAGGGGTCACCGGCGCGTTGCCGGCGCGTTGCAGGCGCGTCGTCGCTCAGGCCCAGCGGTGGACGCGCTCGCGGATCCGCTCGAAGCCGAGCTCATCGCAGAGGGCCAGGAACGGACCGCGAGGCACCCCGTTCCAGGCGAGGGAGGCGAGATCGCCGTCGATCTGAGCATCCCGACCCAGCGTGGCGAGCCGGCGGTAGAGGAAGGCATCGGCCTTCTGCTGGCGGAGCGTGGCGGCCAGCTGCGTCGCGTTGCGCAGTGGGATCTCCCAGTCCAGGGCGGAGGCAGGGATCGCCTCGATGTGCTCGAAGCGCTGGAGCACGGCCGCCGCACTCTTGGCGCCCCAGCCGGGAAGCCCCGGATAGCCGTCGGAGCTGTCGCCGACGAGTGCCAGGTAATCGGGAATGCTCTCCGGCTTGACCCCGAACTTGGCCATCACCCCGGCCTCGTCGTACGTGATCCCGCGCATCCGATCGCGCAGCACGACCCGCCCGTCGGCCACGCACTGGGCAAGGTCCTTGTCGACGCTGCAGATGATCGTCTGCTCCACGGCGGGATCGCCGCTGAAGCGGGACACCGCCGTGGCGATCGCATCGTCTGCCTCGTCCTCGACCATCGCCCAGGTCGTCACGCCCAGCGCCCGAAGCGCCCGCTCGGCGTCCCCGAACTGGGCCAGCAGGTCGACGGGCATGCCGATGCTGCTCTTGTAGGCGGGGTACACATCGTTTCGCCAGCTCTCGATGACGTGGTCGGTCGCTGCCGCGATGTGGCTCAGGTCATCCTCGCGCAGGAGCGAGAGGATCGACTCGAGAAGCCCGCGGACGGCGTTCACCGGGCGCCCGTCCGGGGCGGTCTGCGCCGGTCGCGAGAAGTAGGCGCGGAACAGCTCGAAGGTGGCATCCACGAGGTGGAGCTTCATAGAGCTTCAGAGGATACCGATCCTTCATGGCGGCGCCGGCGTCGGAGGTCATAAGCCTCCGATAAACCGCTGGTAAGCAGGCAGATGCCACGATCCGGCGGCGAGGGAACGGCGCGGGCGCGTGCCCTGCGACGAGCCGTGACGCTCCGGCGGATCGGTACCGCGCCGCTCCCGCGCACCAACGCCGACCGCCGGTCAGACGGCGAGCGCCTCCCGGTACTCTCCGTACACGGCGCGCAGCAGGTTGCACATCTCGCCGATGGTCGCGTAGGCGCGTACCGCCTCGACGATGGCGGGCATCAGGTTCACGTCGCCGCGTGCGGCCTCGTCGCGCAGACGGGAGAGCGCCCGTGCGTGCGCATCGGCGTCGCGCTCGGCGCGGACCCGCGCCAGGCGCGCCAGATGTCGCTGCTCCTGCTCCTCGCCGACCTCCAGCAGGGGGATGCGCAGCACCTCGTCGGGATCGGCGTAGGTGGTGACGCCCACCAGCTCGTGCTCGCGCTCCTCGAGCGCGCGGGACTGGGCGTAGGCGGCATCGGCGATCTCGGCCTGCGGGAATCCGGCGTCGATCGCCTTCACCATGCCCCCCATGGCGTCGATCCGCCCGATGTAGTCCCAGGCTGCCTGCTCGGTCTGGTTGGTGAGCGTTTCCACGAAGTACGAGCCGGCCAGTGGATCGACGGTGTTGGCCGCGCCCGACTCCTCGGCGATGATCTGCTGCTGCCGCAGGGCGATGACGGCGGCCTCTTCCGAGGGGACGGCCCACGCCTCGTCGTACGCATCGGTATGCAGGCTCTGCGACCCTCCCAGGACGCCGGCGAGCGCCTGGATCGCGACCCGGGTCAGGTTGTTGAGCGGCTGCTGGGCGGTGAGGGAGACCCCGGCCGTCTGAGTGTGGAAGCGCATCCAGGTGGAGCGCTCGCTCTCGGCGCCGAATCGCTCGCGGCAGAGCTTGTGCCAGATGCGGCGCGCGGCGCGGAACTTGGCGACCTCCTCGAAGAAGTCGTTGTGGCTGTTGAAGAAGAAGCTGAGACGAGGGGCGAACTCGTCGAAGCGCAGCCCTCGGGCGAGCGCGTCCTCCACGTACGCGATCCCATCGGCGATGGTGAAGGCGAGCTCCTGGACCGCCGTCGAGCCGGCCCCGCGGATGTGGTAGCCGCTGATGCTGATCGTGTTCCAGCGGGGCATCTCGCGCGTGCCGAACTCGACCGTGTCGGTCACCAGCTTCAGGCTGGGGCCCGGCGGGAAGATGTACTCCTTCTGGGCGATGAACTCCTTGAGAATGTCGTTCTGCAGCGTCCCGGTGAGCGCTGCGCGCGGGACGCCCATCTTCTCGGCGGCCACGATGTACATCGCCCAGATCATTGCCGCCGGTGAGTTGATGGTCATCGAGGTCGAGATCTCGGCCACCGGCAGTCCGTCGAGCAGGATCTCCATGTCGGCGAGGCTGCTGACCGCCACCCCACAGGTGCCGAACTCGCCGGCAGCCATCGGCTCGTCGTGGTCGTAGCCGTACAGGGTCGGCATGTCATACGCGATCGAAAGCCCGGTGCCGCCCGCCTCGATCAGCTTCTTGAATCGACCGTTCGTGTCCTCGGCCGTGCCAAAGCCGGCGAACATGCGCATCGTCCACAGGCGGCCGCGATACCCGGTC
>VBJX01000101.1 GCA_005879775.1 Chloroflexota bacterium | reverse complement strand
CTCCGCTTCGTCCGCGGCGGTCGCCGGTGATGCGCCCCAGCCCGGCTCGTCATCGGTCGACGCGTCCGGCTCAGCGTCGGCCTGCGGCTCGGCTTCGGCGGCCGATTCCGCCTCGGTCTGCGGCTCAGCGTGGGCGTCCGGCTCAGCCTCGACCTTCGGGGTTGGCTCCGGCTCGGAGATGGCCATCGCGACCGGGACCTGAGCCGGCTCGGCCTCCGGGAGCGTGGCTGACGGCGGTTCATCTGCCGGTTGCCCAACCTGCTCCATCTCGGCAGCGTCGAGCCAGGCAAAGTCTCCATCCGCGAACCAGTCGGGGTCGGGTTCGATGGCCGCTGCAGGAGGCTGTACCGCGGCGGCCGGCTGCACCGCGAGATCTGGCTCGGCTGCGGTGAGCTCCTCCGCGGGCTCTGCACTCAGGATCGGCTCCGTCTCGGCCCCGACATCGCTTTCGGCGGCCGATTCCGCCTCGGTGACGTCCGCGAACGGCTCCCCATTGGGAACCGGCTCGGTATCGGCGACCTGCTCGACCTCCGGCGCGGCTTCAACCTCGACTCGCTCGACCACCTCGATTGGCTCGACCACCTCGACAGGTGCGGCTGCCTCGGCCCGCAGGGCAGCCAGCGCTTCGGCGGCCTCGCGGCCTCCGGGCAGCTCTGAGATCGTCGGGTCATCGGCCCGGGCAAGCGCCGCGGCGATTCGCGAGGCGCGCTGCCCGTGTCCGGAAACCGCCTTGAGACGGGGCGTTGCCGCGACCCGCTTCGGGCGAACGGCGGCCCGCTTCGTCGTTCGTCGTTGCGGAGGCTTCTGGAGAGCCGGGACGGCGATCGGCTCATCCAACGGCTGCGGTGCTTCGACGTCGGGGGGAGTCCACGCAACCGCGGGCTCGGCAGCCGATGAAGCTGGCAGGCGAAGGTCGATGCGCGCCTCGAGCAGCTCGACCCGGGAGCGAAGGCCGGCCACCTCACCGCGGGCCTCGCCAAGCGCCAGCAGGGCCTGCCCATAGCGCTCTGTCAGGTTGCGGAACTCGGTCAGCAGCTCGCGAAAGGCGCTCGCCTCGCCACCGTCATGCGATCCCCCATTGCCATTCGTCCGCGGCCGCTCCCCGCGCTGTGGATCGGCGGCTGACGGCGCGATCGGTGCAGGCTGTGGCTTCAGGAAGACGCGCATGCTGTCGCCCTCGGCGGTGCCCGCGATGACGCCCCGGGCCAGCAGCTCCCAGACGCGCCCTTCAGGTACCCCGAGGACCGATGCCGCCTCCGTGACCGAGTAACCGTCCATGATGGGGCCGATAGGGTACGCCCTCGCGTCCAGATCGGCGATCCCTTGGGCCAGTATCATCGGCCCTCGATGACCGCCCCCCTGCGCATCCCGACCCTCCCGGGCCATGACTTCATGCTGCCGCCGAATCTCGAGGGCCTCCGGGAGCTCGCCTACAACCTGTGGTGGAGCTGGACGCCACGCGCAGGGGCCCTCTTCGCCCGGATCGATTCAGCCGCCTGGGGACGGAGCCGGAGCCCGATCGCGGTCCTCTCCGGAATCGGGCCTGCCCGCTGGTCGGAGCTGCTGGCCGACGAGGACTTCATGGTCGACGCCAGCAGGCTGCTCGACGAGTTCGAGCGCTACCTGGCCAACGGCTCGGACTCCTGGTATCGGCGAGCGACGGATGCCGATGTCAACGCGGCCCTCCCCGGTCCGGTCGCCTACTTCTGCGCGGAGTACGGGATCCACGAGTCGATGCAGATCTACTCCGGCGGCCTGGGGATCCTGGCCGGGGACCATTGCAAGTCCGCCTCTGACGCCGCGCTGCCGTTCATCGCGGTCGGTCTCCTCTACCGGCGGGGCTACTTCCGCCAGCAGATCGACGCCGATGGCCACCAGGAGCACGCTCAGCCGTACGTCGACCCCACCATGCATCCACTGCGCCGAGCGCGGGCGAGGGATGGATCGGCGCTGCAGGTGGCGATTGACTATCCGGGGCGCATGGTGCATGCCGCCGTCTGGGTGGCGCAGGTGGGGCGCGTCCCGCTGCTCCTCCTGGATACCGACATCCCCGCCAACGACGGCGCCGATCGTCCGATCACCCATATCCTTTATGTGCGTGGCCGTGAGATGCGCCTGTGCCAGGAGCTGGTGCTGGGCGTCGGTGGGGTGCGGGCGCTGCGTGGGCTGGGGATCGAGCCGGCGGCCTGGCACCTCAACGAAGGCCACTCCGCCTTCCTCCTCCTGGAGCGGGCGCGCGAGCTGATGGCCGCCGACCTGTCGCTGAACGCCGGCGAGGCGCTGCGCCGCGTGGGCCGCGATGCCGTCTTCACCATTCACACGCCCGTGGCGGCCGGCAACGAGGTCTTCGAGCGCGGCCTGGTCACCAAGCAGCTCGCCCCCTGGCTCGACGCCACCGAGATGCCGCCGAGCGATCTCCTGGAGCTGGGACGCGGGCGAACCGACGAGCCTGACGCCCCGTTCGACATGACCGCCTTCGTGCTGCGCCTGGCGAGTGACGCAAACGCGGTCAGCCGCCTGCATGCCGCCACCGCGAGCGAGACCTGGGAGCCGATCTCCGGCCATCCGATCGGTCCGATCACCAACGGGATCCACCTTGCCACCTGGCTGGGACGCCCCATTCGCCGACTCTACGAGCGCGCCACGGGTCTCTCACTGGGGAGCGATGCCGCCGGCCCAGAGGCCTTCTCAAAGCTGGACGGCGTCAGCGACGAGGACCTGTGGGGGGCGCATCGGCAGCAGAAGCGCGAGCTCATCGAGTTCATGCGCCGTCGCCTGGCTCGCCAGTTCGCGCGTCACGGCGAGTCGCCCGACGTGCTGCGCGAGCTGCACGCCGCCTTCGACCCGGAGGCGCTGACCATCGGCTTCGCACGACGCTTCGCGACCTACAAGCGCGCCGACCTGATCTTCCGCGACGAGGACCGCCTGGCCGCGCTGCTCGGCAACCCGAACCGGCGGGTGCAGGTGGTCCTGGCGGGCAAGGCACACCCGGCCGATCGGCCGGGACAGCGCGTGATCCAGCGCATCTTCACGCTGACCCGCTCCGAGCCCCTCCGCGGCAGGGTCTTCATGCTCGAGGACTACGACATGCGGATCGCCCGCTTCCTGGTCGGCGGCGTCGACCTGTGGCTCAACAATCCGCGACGTCCCCTCGAGGCCTCAGGCACGTCCGGCATGAAGGCCGCGGCCAACGGGATCCCCTCGCTGAGCGTGCTCGATGGCTGGTGGGACGAGGGTTTCAATGGCCGCAACGGCTGGGCCATCGGCGGGCGGGAGATGCTCGAAGACGAGGAGGCGCAGGACGCCGCCGATGCGGCGGAGCTCTATCGGATCCTGGAGGAGGAGGTCGTCCCGCGCTTCTACACCCGGGACGCCGGCGGCCTGCCCGATGCCTGGGTGGCCACCATGCGCGCCTCGATCGAGGCGGCGATCTGGCAGTTCAGCACGGCCCGCATGCTCGGCGAGTACGTCGAGCGCCTCTACCTCCCGGTCGCCCTGCGAGCACCTGCCACGGTCTGACAGAGAGTTACGGGAGGTAGTTGCGGGGGTTCCTCCACACGCCGTGGTCGTTGATCGCGAAGTGCAGGTGGCAGCCAGTCGAGTTGCCGGTGTTCCCCTCGTAGCCGACCAGCTGGCCGAGCTTCAATTCCTGGCCTCGCGACACGACGACGCGCGACTGGAGATGCCAGTAGACGCTCAGGTAGCCGCCGCCGTGGTCGATGTAGACCCCGTACGCGAGGTCCCAGGGCCACAGTGGCCGCCCCGCGGCAACCACGGTTCCGTCCCCGACCGCATAGACCGGCGTGCCGCAGCCGTCGGAGATGTCGATCCCGGTGTGGAAGTGCCGGTAGTAGGTGCCGTTGTAGAC
>VBJX01000100.1 GCA_005879775.1 Chloroflexota bacterium | reverse complement strand
GTACCAGCGACCGATGACGCGATGTGCCTCTGACCTAACTGCCGCGGGCGCGTGAGTCGCGACCGTTCGACTAGGCATGCTGCTCTGCACCCGCAACACGCAGGCGCATCGCCTGTGCTGCCCGCGTCCGGCGGCTCCTCCGCCGTCGTTGTCCTACGGTGGACGGGGTCGCGTACCAATCGAGCGAATCAGAGTGTCGGTTGGCTTGGCGGGGATTCGATTCCCTCCGGGGGCGCCACTACCCTCAGGGGATCGCGATCGACGTCACTGAGGTGCCGTGCGACCCCTCGGCTGCGTCGATCCAGCCGTCGGGATCGAATTGCGAACTTGCGCTGACTAGCGGGTGCTTCTGCGAAAGATCGTTGAGCCACCACTCGATCGATGGAGCGCCGTCGCTGAATCGAACAAACACCAACGCCCCTCGCCGCGGCGGTCCCGCGCTCCCCACGAGGAATGGGCAGAAGCCGATGCACCCGGAGACCGCGTAGACGACCACCACCGCAGCGGGATGGGCAGCTCCGACCGAATCGAGGACAGCCTGTGCTGCCC
Organism: Chloroflexota bacterium; assembly: GCA_005879775.1. Taxonomy (GTDB): domain Bacteria; phylum Chloroflexota; class Limnocylindria; order QHBO01; family QHBO01; genus CF-167. The sequence goes on along the minus strand of VBJX01000100.1, from coordinate 7,113 downwards.
ATTGGCATTCGCCGTCCGACAGGGTGTCGCGGTACTCGCAGATGACCTTGGCCTGTGGGCCCGCCGAGCACGCCGCGACGAGGGCGATCGTCAGGAATCCCAGTCGGAGACCGCGCAGCATCTCGGATTCAGTCTACCGGCCGCTTTTTTCGGCTTTGAAGCGGCAAGCTCCGGTTGGACCATGACCCGCTCTTCCACGACGTCCGATGTCTTCAACGCGATTGCCGAGGCCCACCGTCGCGAAATCCTGGACGCGCTCTTCACGAGCGAGAAGGCTGTCGGAGCGATCGTGAGCGACCTCTCGCTGTCACAGCCTCAGGTCTCAAAACACCTTCGGGTGCTCGCCGAGGTGGGACTCGTCAGCTGCCGGGCGGAAGGGCGTTCTCGGCTGTATCGCCTGGAACCAGCACGCCTTGGGCCGATGCACGAGTGGTTGGCCAAGTACGAGCAGGCGTGGAATGACCGACTCGATCGGCTGGACGACTACCTCAACGAGCTACAACACCAAGGAGAGCCGCAGTGACAGGTACACGGCATGGGTCGGCAGTCATTGAATTTCCGAGTGATCTCGAGGTTCTCATCACTCGAGAGTTCGATGCTCCGATCGCACTCGTCTTCGACGCCATGACGAAGCCGGAGCATGTGAGCAAATGGTTCGCCCCATTTGAGTGTCGGATGACGGAGTGCCCGATCGACCTGCGCGTTGGAGGGAACTACCACCAGGTGTTCGTGAACCTACCTGGAGGTCGGGCGGCCGACGCGGACCGTCGAGACGTGGCTGTTCGAAGGGTGGCCGGATGCGGAGGCCGTCGAGACCGTGGAGCTGCACGAAGCCAATGGAGTGACGAAGGTGACGATGAACATGGCGTTCCGCGACAAGGCGGGCCGTGACCATATGACCAAGTCCGACGGCCAGGAAGACAGCTTCGACAAGATGGAAGATCTCCTCAGATCACTGCTCGATCAAGAGGGAGCTGTCGCTGGTAGCTGAGGCTCGCGCCAGGCAAGCTTGATTCAGGGTGATTTCCGAACGATAGGTCAGAAGAAGGGCGTAAAGAGGCCCGCCATTCGGGTGAAGGCGTTGGTCAGGATCAGCACTCCGATCAGCATGATGAAGACTCCGGACACGACCTGGACCGCCGTGTGGTATCGGCGCAGGAGGTCGAAGAGTGGCCGGATACGAGGCAGGGCGACCGAGGCCGCCAGGAACGGGAGCGCCAGCCCGGCCGAGTAGGCGACCAGGAGCAGCGCTGCCACCCAGGCGTCCTGTGCCGAGGCTCCCATGGTCAGGATGGCACCCAGCACTGGCCCGATGCAGGGGCTCCACCCAATCCCCACCAGCGCGCCAAGCGCGACCGCGCGCGAGGTGCGCGCGGCTGGCAGCAGGTCGGTGCGCACCCTGATGCGCATGACCCGGTCCATCACCGGTCCAAAGATGCCGGTCGTGACCAGGCCGATCCCGATCACCGCGATGCCGACCCACGGCCGCAGGTCGTACACGTTGAGGAGTGCCGTGCCCAGGACTCCGAAGGACACGCCGAGCGCGATGAACACCGCGCTGAAGCCGAACACGAAGAGGAGCGCCTCGCCCAGCAGCGATCCCCGCCAGGCGACGGCGGACGCGCCAGAGGCGCCGCCAGCCATGGCGCCGGCCCCCTCCCCCAGGAAGGCGAGGTAGATGGGGACCAGGGCCAGCACGCAGGGCGATGCGAAGCTGAGCAGCCCCGCGGCGAAGGCGAGCGCCAGGCTGACGCTCACGATCCGGGCTCCAGGGCGATCGGCTGGGCGATGATCCATAGGCTGAGCACGGTGTAGCCGATCATCAGCACCACCAGCGGCAGCCCGGCCAGGATCGGCCGGATGGCGGCCTCACGCAGCGCCAGCCGATGGGCCAGCACCACCGCCGCCACGTGGCCGAGCACGATGGCTCCCACGGAGAGGTACCAGACGGCGCTGATCGGCATCCAGTTGAGCGGCGGCGCGACGCTGGTCACCGGGTCCACGATGAGGCCCGGGAGCCAGGCGATGCCCTGGATCAGCAGGGTCAGGTAGTGGGCGATCAGGTAGCCGCCGGCGATCGGCAGGAGGGTGGCGGCGTAGGCGCCCACCGTGGTGCCCAGCGGTCGCGGCTCGATTTCGGGATCGTGCATGGCGCCGGTCAGACGCGTAGCCATCGAGAAGGCGCCGAGGAAGGCCAGCCACAGGGCGAGCAGGCCGAGGGTCTCCGCGGCGAGCACCGACCCGGTGGAACCAAGGAGGCCTGCCAGGGCGCCGGCGAACGGCTTCATGATCGCTGCCCAGACGGAGGTCTCGGAGAGGCCGTCGTAGGGACGATGAAGCCGGCATCCGACCAGCCCGCGTGTGATACCTCGCTGAGGCCGGTGAACCAGGGGCGGAGCTCGGGACGCTGCTCGCCCGACGTGGCGACGGCCGTGCATTCGGGGCAGTCGACGCAGTGCTCCGGATCGCATTCCTCAGCACAGCCGGCGCAGGCATCCGGCTGCACCACGCGGCGACCGACCGGACCGGCCCGCCCGAACCAGCCGAGGTAGACCTCGAACAGCTCGGCGTTGCGCAGCCAGCCGACGCGTCCGAACAGGAAGATCCCGATGAGTGTCACGACCGTGTAGCTGCCCATGAGCAGCGCCACCGTGTGCGGCGCACCGAGGACGGCGGGGTAGCGCAGTCCCAGGTCGAGCCGATCGAAGCCGGCCCAGCGCGACACGCGCTCCAGGAGGCCAAAGAGCGCCCGAAACGGGCTGAGTGACGGCCACGGGTTTCCGAGGAGGACGGTGACGATCGGGAGCCCGACCCAGATCAGGATCCAGAAAAGGACCGCGGGGGCAGGAGAGACCTGACTGATCACCAGGCCGATGGCGATCGCGCCGAACCACCACACCATTCCCAGCCATCGCAGGAGCAGCGAGCCGCGCCGTGCGGTCTCGGGCAGGATCGGGCGCGTCGGATAGTGGGGGATGCGGCCGCCGGGCCGTACCACCACCACGGCGACGACGAACGAGGCGGCCACCACGGCGCCCGCCCCGGCCAGGTAGAGGGCGAGCGGCACCGGCAGGGTGAAGACCCCGCCGAGTGCGTGACCCGTCGCCGGAAGGGGAGCGATGGCCGAGATGGCCAGCCATGCCGCCGTGGCCGCTGCGGCGACGCGCACGGACCGACCCACGAGCCGAAGACGCCAGCTGGCGTTCATCCGGCTGGCCGCCACGTGCCACGCAGGTAGTTGACCAGGTCCCATCGGTCGTTCTCGGTCAGGGTGCCGGCGAATGAGGGCATCGCGGTGGTGACCATCCCGTTCGTGATCCGGAAGTAGAGCACGCCTGGGCTCAGCTTCGAGACCTCACTTCCCAGGTCTCCCGGTGAGGGGAAGAGGCCGGCCGCGCTGGGCCCGTTGCCCGCGCCGTCGACCCCGTGGCAGGACGAACAGTTGGCAAGGTACAGCCTCTGGCCGCGCGCGTTCGATTCGGCGGTGGGCGGGATCGGATTCTCCATCCCGACGGCGGCTGCTGGAGGCGCGTTGGCTGCCGCGACCACGGCCCGCGCGCCCACGGCCACGCCACTCAGCAGCACGAGGAGGGCGAGCCCCACGCGCCATCCCGCGGTCTTGATCCCGCTCGCCCGGCGCTCCCAGGCGGCGAGGGCGACGATGGCCGCCAACAGCAGGATGGGGACGAGCCAGCCGAGCTGCCCGGGCGGCAGCACGGCCCACAGGACCGCCACGGGAGCGGGCACGCCGATCCCGTTTGCAGCGGCAGGGAGAACCTCCGGGGCGGTCGCCGGCAGGACGTCCAGGGAGAAGCTTGTCGCCAGCTTGCCGTCACCGCCCTGCACCTGGACGTCCAGCTTCCAGGCGCCGGGCACCGGGGTGTAGTCACCGGTGGTGCCCCAGAGCCAGTCCTGGTCGCTGCGCGCCAGCGCCACCCGTTCGACGCCGATCCCCGCGTCGGCCGGCGGCGAGAAGACGAGCGTGATCTGCTCGATGTCGGTCCGGGGAATCCCTGTCGTCACGTCGGCGACCGTCGCCTCGTAACGCTGGACGCCCGGCGAGGGCAGGTTGACCGAGACGTGGATCGTCGCGTCACCATCATCGCCGAAGAGCTGTTGCGCGCCGATGGCCGGGCGGCTCAGGATCGGCGGCCGGCTGGCGGCAGGCTGGGTGGTCACCAGGGTGGCGGCCACCAGCACCGCCAACGCGCCGATGACCGCCTCCCCCGCGATCAACGGCAGGACCCGCCGCGCGGCCGCCGCTCGCACCAGGAAGTAATTGGCCGCCCCGATGGCGATGGCGGTGCTGAACAGGAGCGCCTTGGCGAGGAGCAGGTCGCCGTAGTCGGTGGCCACCAGGTTGCGTCCCGAGCCGAGCAGGAGTGGCGAGTTGGCAAGGCCGGTGGCCGCCACCAGCGGCGCGGCGACGATCGCGATCCGCGAATGGCGCCGTAGTGCGGCCAAGGCGGTGGACCGTCCCGCGAACCCACCCTGACCACGCCGCAGCAGCACCATCAGGCCGGGCAGCGTCCCGAGCCAGACCGAGACCGCCACCAGGTGAAGCCAGTCGAAGAACCCGAAGAGCGGCCCGCCGGCTGAGGCTGCGTGGCTGGCCAGTGACGAGCCCGCCAGGGCGATGGCGGCGGCAATTGCGACCAGGACAAGGACGGCGGGCTCGCGGTCGCGGGGGGCGCGGCCTCGGCGAAGGGCCTCGTCAATGCTGAAGTGGCGAGCGACGGCCAGCAGGAATGCGACCCCGCTGCCGATCAGTGCGATGCGCATCGCCGTGGCGAACGGCGTCGCCCCGAACGGGGCGGCGAAGTCGAGGGGAACGATGCCGCCACCATGCCCGGGGTGGCTGCCGGAGCCGACGAGCGGCTGGGCGGCAAGGGTCAGGTAGGCGGCCAGGCCGCTGAAGGTGAGCGCGGCGCAGGCTGCCAGCAGCAGCCACGGGGCCGTCAGGTCGGCGGCCGCGCCGCCGTTGGTGCCCCAGAGCGCTGGGCGGGCCGACGCCAGCCAGAAGAGGGCCGTTCCGAGGAGGACGAGCCCGAAGGCCAGCGCCACCCAGCGCGCGGTGACGATCAGCGGCGTCGACGAGAGTGAGGTGCTCTCCGTCGATGCTCCCGGCGGGGTGCGGGTCCCGGTCGGGTCGACCAGGAAGAGCCAGCTCCCTTCGGTGATGTGGCCGTCCTCGGCGGAGGTGACCCGGTAGCTGACGGTGTACAGGGAGGCCGGCAGGAATGGGAGCGACACGCTGGCAGTCGTTCCTGCCCTGTCGACGGTGGGGGTGCCGACGCCAAGCACCGGGTCGCCACTCTCATTTGCGACGGTGAGCGAGGCGGTGATCGGGTCGATCGCCTCGCTGAAGGTCATCGTCAGCTCGGAAGGAGCCTGGGGGAGGCTGGCTCCGGCCGCGGGGGTCGTGAAGAGGAGCTCGGCGTGCGCGGCGACCGGCGACGGAGCGAGGGCGCACAGCGCGCCCGTCCAGAGCAGGGCAGCGGCCGCGCGCAGCGTCACGCGCCGCATGGATCAGTCCTCGGCGAAGAAGAGATCGTCGCCGTACAGCTCCAGCCAGCGTCGGCGCATCTGGCGGATGGTGGCGACCACGACATGCTCGGGTGTCCCGGCGGGAAGGAGGCTCGCGATTCCGGCGCGCACCTGCTCGCTGCCCTCGACGCCGAGCAGCGCCAGGTAGTCGCGGACTCGCTGCGTCGGGGTCTTGCCGAGGGCCCGGGTGCGGACCAGCACATCGGCTTCGTGCTCGAGCGCATCGGCATAGTCGTCCTCCGTGCGAGCCAGCTCAGCCAGGAGCGACGGGACCTGGTCCAGGCGCGGATCCGAGTAGGCCCAGCGCACGAATGAATCAATCGCCTGGGGCTGACGGTCGTGGTGGCGGTTGTGGAAGGCGCGCAGGTATTCCTGGCGCTCCGCCTCGCTGCGGGTCAGCGCAATCTGCGCCACCTGGCGCATCTCCGGGGTCCAGCGACGGAGCGATTCCACGAACTGTCGGAGCGTGAGGCTGCCGGCCGGCTGCGGCCGGAACCGGTGCTCATGGGTCGTCTGCACGGCCCCGTATACTAGCCCGCGCATGCGCCGCCTGACCTCGGTGGGCCGGCTGCCGCGCCTCATCGCCGGCGTCGCGGTCATCCTCCTGACCCTCTCCCTGGCCCGCTCTCCGTCGCACCTCGACGAGCGTGCAGCCGCCCAGGGTCAGACCCTCCGCTACGTCGGCGGCGAGGTGCACACCCTCGATCCGGCATTCATCGGATCAGCCTCCGACGTCCAGCTCATCCTGCAGCTCTACGCAGGCCTGACTCGGCTCGACGAGAACGGCCAGCCATACGCCTCTCTCGCCGCGTCGTGGGACGTGAGCGGGGACGGGCTGACCTACACCTTCCATCTGCGCGACGGCCTCACCTTCAGCGATGGCAGCACTCTCGAGGCAGCCGATGTGCGCCGCTCGTGGCTGCGCATCCTGGACCCGAGCACCCGTTCCACGGCGCCGGACGTGGAACGCATGACCGGTGGGCCGGAGGACCAGGTCGGCATCCAGGCCCGCGACGCGCACACCCTGGTGGTGCGCCTCCGCCACCCGGCGGGCTACTTCCTGTCTGTGCTGGCCACGCCCACCACCTTCGTGGTGCCTCCGACGGCCGATGCCAGCCTTGACTGGCAGAAGGTCGGCGCCTTCGTCGGCAGCGGTCCCTATCTCGCCTATCGGATGGACGGCGTCGACCTCGTGTTCAAGGCGAATGCGCATTACGTCGCCGGTGCCCCGCCCATCAGCGAGGTGCGCTGGATCACTGACCTGACCGGCGATGCGGCCACTGCCTTCGCCGATGACAAGGTGGACCTGACCTCCGTTGGCGCCTCCGATGCGGGCTGGATCGCGTTCGACTCCGGTCTCGGTCCAGCCCTGCATCGGGCAGCCGCCCTTGGGGTCCAGTACTTCGGCTTCGACACCACCCGACCGCCATTCGACGACGCTCGCGTGCGGCGGGCGTTCGCCCTGGCCCTCGATCGGCCGCGGCTCGTGCAGCTCGCTGAGGGGATCGGCGGGACACCGGCCTCGAGCGTCGTGCCGCCAGGGCTCTGGCCGAAGGGCCTCGTGGA
>VBJX01000098.1 GCA_005879775.1 Chloroflexota bacterium | reverse complement strand
GCCGCTAAGCCCGGGGAGAGGGTAGCAGCGACCGCAAGGCGCTCCCCCTCATTGCCGACGTGCGGCCAGCCGGGTGAGCTGTTCGACCTCACCCATTGCATCGAGGTCGTGCATTCCTGCCTGAATGAGCGCTTCGTCGTCGCGCGCCTGCCCGAGCTCCGTTCGGAGGCGCGCCGTGTAGCGCGCGGCCCCCATCTCGTCGAACGCAGCCAGGCTGTGCTCCAGGTCGTTGACGTCCCGTCGCAGGATCCCGCGCAGCCGGCGACCCTGCGCCTCGACCAGCCGCGTCTGCTCGATCTCCGCGCCGCCAATGATCCCATCGAGGACGTCCATCGGCACCGGATGCTGGCGGTCGGCGCAGATCGCCATGGCGTGCTCAACGTAGTGGAGCCGGTATGGGTAGCGATCGGGGTGGCGAATGAGCTCCACGATCCGGTCCAATTGCAGCTCTGCGACCGCCGACAGCGCCGCCACCGGGTGGCTGGGATCGAACCGCCCCACGATCTCCGCGACCACCTCGCGCCAGCGCTGCATCAGCTCGTCCTCCCCGCGGCCGCGGGCCCAGTCCATGGCGCTGAGGAGGCCCTGCAGACCGTAGCTCGCGGCCGGCCGCTCCGCCTCGATCCAGGCGCGCCGAAGCCGCTCGGCGCTCGCGGCGAGGTCGTCCCAGCGCCCCATGAGCGCCGCGGCATACGCTTGCCACGAAGCGCCGCCCATGGCGAAGCCCGGGTTCTGGCCGGGCTGGAGCAGGGCGAGGGCCGCGTCCGACGACTCGACGACCTGCGGCAGGTCGCCGAGCATGGCTGACGTCCACGCGACCATGGTCAGGGCGTCGAGGCGCTCTTCGACCGGGAGCCGATGAGCCATGGCGACCCGACGCCTTGAGATCTCGCGCGCTCGGCTCGGGTCAATCGCTTGCTCATGCGAAGTCATCGCATCGAGGGCGGCGCTGATCAGCGCCGCGTCGTCCAGCTGCTCGGCAATCGCAAGCCCCTCGGCGACGCTGGCCTCGGCCTCCTCGAGGTCGCGCTGCGTGGGCAGCCCGATGCCCGCGCTGCGGATCCAGAACGGCATGAAGCCGATGGCGATCAGGAAGCGGGCGCGCGAGGTAGGCTCCGCAACTTCACTCAGGAGTGCGCGGCCGCGCGCGATCATCGCGCCGAGCTCGCTGGCTGACGGCTGGTGCGCAACGGATGCGAACCAGCGGCACATCACCATCAGCTGCTGGGCCAGACAGGCGAGCACGAAAGCAGGCGGCCGACCCTCCTGCTCACCGATACGCACAGCATTGGCGAGCGCCTCGACCGCTCCATCGCCACCGCCATAGACCTCGCCAAGGCGCTTATAGAGCTCCGGCTGCTGGCTCGGCGCCGCGAGGTCGATCGCGGCGCGGAGGTGAGCCGTCGACTCGGCCGTGGCCCCGGCGGCGGCAGCAACTTCGCCGGCGCGGCTGAGCCAGTCGACGGCGCGGCTGTCGACCCCGGGACTCCGCTCGCCGGCCACGGCTGCGAGGACGGCAGCCTCGCGGTAGTGAAAGGCGATCAGCTCGGCGAGCTCATCCTCGCGGCCGGCTGAGCGGCCTTCGAGCCAACGTCCCGCGGCGCCGTGGTGCAGTGCACGCTCGCCTCGCGGCAGGGTGCCGTACGCCACCTCGCGGATCAGGATGTGACGAAATGTCAGCTCCCCGTGCGCGGCCCGGCGGAGCATCTCCCGGTCGACGAGCCGATCGACCGCGCCCCCGACCTCGTCGCCCAGGCCGGCTTCGAGCGCGCTGATGCCGCCCACCGTGAAGCCGCGCCCGAAGACCGCGCCGAGCTGCAGGACGCGCCGTGAGACCGGGTCGAGGACATCGAGGCGCGCAAGCACCATCCCCTGCACGGTGTCGGGGAGGCCGGCCGAGGCGGCGGCGACCGCGTCGGGATCGCGGAGATTGACCCCGCGCTCGATGAGCGAGCGGACGATCTCCCCGGCATAGAAGGGGTTCCCCTCCGACCGCTGGACGACAATCGGGATCAGCTCCGGCGCAGGGCCGTCGAGGATGTTCTGGACCAGCCGCTCGACCGACTCCCCGTCGAGCGGCTCGAGGGCGAGCGAAACGTGGTTTCGGCGCCCGCCGCCCCAAGTCGGACGCCGCTCGAGCAGCTCGGGGCGGGTCAGCGCGAGCATCAACATCGGTGAGTCCGCGCGCGGCTGGAGGATGAACTCGACGAGGTCGAGCAGGCTGTCGCTCGACCAGTGCAGGTCCTCGACCACGAGTACCAGCGGCCGCTCGGCCGCTGCCAGCTCGAGCGCCGTCCGCCAGGCGGCGAAGAGGGCGGCACGATCGAGGACATCGGTGTCGGAGGCACCGATGGTGGCAGCCAGCAGGTCCGCAGTCTCCGCCGGAGAGTCGGCTCCGGCATCCTCCAGCCAAGCACGCGCACGGTGGCGGACCTCCTCGGGGGTCGCGTCCTCGTCGGACAGTTTCAGGAGGTCGAGCAGGAGCGCGCGCATGGGCCAGTAGGTGAGGCGCTGCCCGTAGGGCAAGCACTGGGCGATCGCCAGCTGCGAGGTCGGCGCGAACGCATCGATCCGGGCGAGGAACTCCTCCACCAGGCGGCTCTTCCCGGTCCCGGCTGGCGCGATGAGGCTCACCAGGAAAGGGCGCTTCTCGCTGAAGGCCCGGCGAGCGACGAGCTCCAACTGGGCGAGGTCGGCGTCGCGTCCCACGAGCGGCGCGCGCGGTCGCGGGGTGGAGGAGCGGCCGAGAACCGGCCGCGCCGAGATGGGCCGAGCCTTGCCTTTGAGCTCCATCTCCCGTGGCGGTCCGAACTCGTGCGCGGCGCCCGATGCACTCGCCGTCCGGGCGCTGGCGAGGACTTGCCATGGCTCGGCCGCCTGCTGCAATCGGGCTGCGACGTTGACGGCGTCCCCGGTGACGATGAAGTCGCCGGCGGCCGGCTCGCGACTGGCCACCACCTCCCCGCTGTTGACCCCCACCCGGATCGGGAGCCGCTCGCCAAGCCCCGCGTCGTCGCGCACCCGGTCGCGAAGCTCAAGCGCTGCGTCGAGGGCGCGGCGAGGGTCGTCGTCGTGGGCCGTCGGCAGGCCGAAGATCGCCATGACCGCGTCGCCGATGAACTTCTCGAGCGTCCCGCCGCGCGCGTCGATCACCTCGCGAGCGATCTTGTAGTAGCGCGCCAGCAGGGCGCGCAGGTCCTCCGGGTCGAGCTCATCCCCCAGGCTGGTGGAGCCGACTACATCCGCGAACAGGACCGTGACGAGGCGCCGCTCCTCGGGCATGGACGCATGGTACCCGGCGTGACGTCAAGCACTGGCCAGCAGGTGCTCGGTTATTGTTCATGCCGCCAGGCTCAGGGCCCGCCCTTCGACTGAAGCTCGGCGATCTGGGCACGGGCGGCCGCGACGAGCTCCTCGTTTGTGTTTGCGTGTCCGGCCAGGCCCCAGCCGCCCTCGATTGCCTCGGTCAGCAAGACCCACGTCCGCTCGGCGATCGAAGGGTCGCCGGCAGCTTCTCCGACGATCGTCGTGAAGCGGGACACGACCGCCAGTTGCTTGGCGCGATCGAGCGCCCCCGCATTCGTCAGCACCTGGACCCGGACGTAGGTGCTGTCGCCATCGACGTTGGAAATCCCTGACGACGGCAGCTCGTGGACGAAGGCTGCGGTGTTCTGCCGGAACATCGGGATGTCCGGCACCTGTTCGATCGCCATGAGCTCGGATGCCAGCTTCTGGGCGAAGGCGTGGGGGTCACCGAACGTCCCGGCGGCCGCATAGACGTCGATCATTGGCATCTGGAAGGTCCTTTCAATGTGCGGCCCGAGACCTGCTGTACCGCGGCTTGCTTTCTCTGGTCTATCGGCGAGGCGCAAGATACCGATCGTAGACCCTGAAGAGCCACGGCACGACCACGTACACAGCCAGCGCCACCGTGACCAGGGTCAGCACGAATACGCGGAGCATCGGGTCCCAGCCCACCGTGAATGGGGCCATCACCGTGATGCCGATGGCGACGAGGGGAAAGATCGCGAGCCAGGTGAGCACGGCGCGGACGTGAATCGACGTCCCCGTACGAGGTGACGCGAGCTGAGGACCGTGCCTCCGTGCAACCGCCAATCGTTGGCCACTACAGCCAGATGTACTCCTCGGCGATGGCGCCGTCTCGCCACCTCGCAAGAGTCACCATCCGACTCCCGTTCTCGAGCTCGCCGACCACGCAGGTCCAGTCTCCTGAGCCGAACCCGATCGGATGGGACTTGACCTGGACGGGCACGCCACCGGTGCTCTCCACGAAGGCCTTCATTGCCTCGATGTGCGCACGAACGCCGTGTGTGGAAGGTTGACCGTGCACCTCCACGAGAACGTCATCAGTGTGGTAGCGGCTGAAGACGCCCTCCCAGTTCGCTTCGTTCCAGCCCGCGAAGTCGAGCTCGTCCATCCGTTGAAGATTGCGCGTAACTGTTTCGTCGGCCACGAGGGCTACC
>VBJX01000099.1 GCA_005879775.1 Chloroflexota bacterium | reverse complement strand
CGCCAGGCCGTTGGCTGCGGCATTGGCCCTTGTCGCCTCGACGGCCACCGGATCGGTGTCCAGGCAGACGGCGCGGTCGGCGCCCAGACGGAGGGCAGCCAGCGCCAGGATCCCGGAGCCGGAACCGACATCCAGGATGCGGGACGGCATCGGGCTCACCCGCTGGAGGAGCGTCAGGCAGCCGCGGGTCGATGGATGCAGCCCGGTGCCGAAGGCCATCCCGGGGTCGAGTCGCAGCTCCACCTCGTCCGCACCGATCGGCTCCGACAGCCATGACGGCACGATCACCACCCGCCCGATCCGCTGCGGCGCGTAGCCATCCTTCCAGGCCTCCGCCCAGTCCACGTCGTCCACCGGGCGCACGTGCAGCTCGCCCACCGGCCGCAGCCCGAAGGCCTGCAGGTGCCACAGGGCCCGCTCCGTGGCCTCGATCGCAGCCGGCGCTCCCTCGTCATCGGCGACGTGGGCTGTCAGCTCGTAGGGAGCAGTGGGATCCTCGCGGGCCGCCAGCTCATCGTGCGGATCTCGGATGAGGCGGGTAGGGCGCACGGCCGCCCCATGACCGAGCCGCCCGAGGATCTCGCTGACCGCTTCCACCGCCTCGACATCGGCCTCGACGGTCAGCTCCAGCCAGCGCATCGGCCTAGCCCAGGAGGTCGCGCAGCCGCTCCAGCAGGCTGGGGCCACCCTTGGGGAGCACGGCTGGGGCGCTCACTGCGTCAAGCTGCTTGAGCAGGTCGCGCTCCTCCTTCGACGGCTTGGGCGGCACGACCACGGTGACGATGACGTGCAGGTCCCCGCGGCCGGCGCCGCGCAGGCGCGGAACGCCCCGGCCGCGGAGCCGGACCTCGGTGCCGCTCTGGGTGCCTGCCGGAACCTCGACCTGTTCGTTGCCTTCCACGGTCGGCACCGTCACGCTCGCCCCGAGTGCTGCCTGCGGGAAGGTGACTGGCAGCTCGTAGAAGAGCTCCGTCCCCCGGCGCAACAGGCTCGGGTGCTCGCGAACAATGACCTGCACGTAGAGGTCGCCGGGCGGACCGCCGCGTGGCCCGGCCTCGCCCTGCCCCTCGAGCGCAATCCGCTGCCCTGAGTCGATCCCCGGCGGGATCACCACCTGCACCTTGCGCTGCTCGCGAAGCCGTCCCTCGCCGTGACAGACGGTGCACGGCACCGACACGATCCGCCCCTCGCCGCCGCAGCGCGGGCAGGCGGTGATGTTGACCATCTGCCCCAGGATCGTCTGGCTCACGCGCCGCCGCTCCCCGGTCCCGTTGCATTCCGGGCAGGTCTCCGGCTCATGCCCCGGCTCACCGCCACTCCCCTCGCAGTGCGAGCAGCGGACCAGGGTCGGGAAGGTGATCTCCCGGGTGACCCCGCTCACTGCCTCAGCGAACTCGATCGCCAGGTCATAGCGCAGGTCCGCCCCCGCCACGACCCGTCGTCGCTGGCGAGCCCCTGCCGGAGAGCCGCCGAAGAAGGCGTCGAAGATGTCGCCGAACGGACCGAAGCCGCCACCGAACCCCTCGAAGCCGCCCGCGCTCGCCCCGTCCACCCCGGCGTGGCCGAACATGTCGTACGCCCCTCGCCGCTGGCGGTCCGACAGGATGCGATACGCCTCGTTCAGCTCCTTGAAGCGGACTTCGGCGCCATCGGACGTGTCGACGTCGGGGTGGAGCTGCTGGGCCGCGCGGCGGAAGGCGCGCTTGATCTCCTCCTCGGAGGCGTCGCGCGAGACACCCAGGATGTCGTAGTAGTCCCGCTTGGTCGCCATGGACCGGGGATTATACCGATTGGCACTCTGGGCTCACGAGTGCCAGCAGATCGTGCTCAGACTCAGTTCGGCCGGATGACCAGCGTGCTGGCAATGTTAGCTGCTGCCGGTCACGGTCAACTGAGAACCAAAGAACGGGGTCAGCGCGGTGGTGATCAGTCCGATCACAATCACATCCAGAACGAAGGCGAGAAATCTGACCCAGAAGCCCGCGTAGTGATAGCCGGCGATCGGTCCCGGGCGCGCGCTCGGCGTCGGTGACTCGACCAGCCGGGCTCGGCTGGGGGTGCTGTGGGCGGTTGCTCGGTCATGGGGAAACCTCCTCCTTGGACTCAGCTGCCGGCGGCAGATGGGCCATCGCCGTGGTGCGGTACCCGATCACCGCCAGCACGGCCGCGCTGGCGAAGAACGCCACAACGCCGATGCCGGACGCAGTGAGCATGGCCATCTTCACCTGAACCGCGACCACCGCCGCCAGCACGGCGGCGAGCATGGCGTCAACAAAGGCGATGGTCGCCGGGGTGGTCACGAAGCCATGGAAGAGCCCCGAGTCGGAGCTTCCCGGCTCGTCTGGCAGCGACCCAAAGGTCTGGTAGATGGCGCTTGGGTCCTCGCTGGTGCCGCTGATGAAGTAGGGCGCCAGCTCAGGCTCCAGCTCGAGGTACGCGCTGCGCAATCGGTTCATCCCGCGCACCCACACGTAATCCTCGTTGTTGATCTCGAGCAGCCTGATGTAGGTGGCCAGCCCAACGAACAGGACCACCGGCAGGATCAGCACGGCGAAGAGGACGAACCCCTCGCCGAATGAGGTCGCCTGGGCGACGAGGGCCAACGCGACGGTCGTTCCGGTGAGCAGCGTGAGGAACATCCCGGCACGCGCGAACGACTCGTTCCACGAGAGCGAGCGGGTGGCGAGCAGACTCCAGTGCTCGGTGGAAAGGATCTGGAGGCGCCGCGCCAGGGCGGCGTCGCTCGCATTGGACGGAACCTGGCCTAGCGCCGGAGGCCCCTCCGGCATCCGCTCCATGCTCATGGTCCAGGCATTGTACGAAGTGGCGTCGAGGCGGCCGCGCTAGCATCGGCCCGATGCCCTCCGCTCCACTCCCCGAGCTTCGGATCTCGGCCGGTCACGCCCGCCGCTTCCTGGTGCGGCGGCATCTGCTCGACCCGCCGCGATCCCTCCCGGCGAAGCCGGCATCGGTCCTGCGCGTGGTCGACCGCCTGGGAAGCCTGCAGTTCGACCCGCTGGAGGTGCCCGGCGCCCGCAACCATGACCTGGTGCTGCACGACCGGATCGCTGGCTACCGCCGCGAATGGTGCGACCGATGGCTCTACGGGTCCCCGTCGAAGCGCCGCCTGATCGAGCTCTACAACAAGAGCCTCAACATCCTGCCGATGGCCGAGCTCCCCTATCACCGCGCCGCGTGGGAGCGGTATCGGAGCCGCTACGAGGATGACCTGCTGCGTGACCACGCCGACCTCGTGACAACCATCCTGGAGCGGGTCAAGCGCGACGGCCAGCTGTCGACCGATGCCTTCCGCGACATCGAGCACCGCATCGAATGGTGGTGGGACTCCGACGGGACGACCACGACCCGCGCCGCGAAGGCGGTGATGGAGGCGCTCTTCGTGATCGGCAAGCTGGGGATCGCCCGTCGCGACGGGAGCCGCCGCTACTACGACCTGATCGAGCGCGTGGTGCGCCCTCGGCTTCTTGCCACGTCGGCCGACGAGCACGAGCAGCATCGGCATCGGCTCTTGAGCCGGCATCGCGGGGTAGGGCTGATGGCGGTCGGGGGAGCCGGCGAGCTCGTGCTGGGGACGGGCAGCGCGGAGGAGCGGGCGCAGCTCACCGCCGAGATGATCGCCGACGGGACGCTCCTGCCTGTCGCGGTGGAGGGCGAGAAGCAGGTGCGCCACATCCTGGCCACCGAGCGCCGGATCCTGGACGAGACCGCCAAACCCGGCAAAGGGCCTCCAGCGGCCTCCTTCCTGGCGCCCCTCGATCCGCTCATGTGGGACCGCCGCCTGAACAGGACGCTCTTCGGCTTCGACTACATCTGGGAGGTCTACGTCCCCGCCGCCAAGCGCAAATGGGGCTACTACGTGCTGCCGATCCTCTTCGGCGACCGGCTCATCGGGCGCATCGAGCCACGCCTGGAGCGCGCGTCTCGCACGCTGCGGATTGCCGGCATCTGGTTCGAAGACGGC